>JAHFBS010000092.1 GCA_023249895.1 bacterium
GACAACCTCAACATCTTCATCCAAGTGATCGCGTACGGCGCGCAATGAAACGGGCAAATCTTCGTGAATTTTTTCACACGCTTTGGCTTTTTTGAATTTTTTCTGGATTGATGACCACATTGAGACCAGAAAAGCCAGATCTTTTTGGATATCTTTTGAAGGACGTTCTTCAGCATTGGTACGCAAAATTGCGCCCATGCCCTTGGGCAAATTCTTTTGCAAAAGCTCTCGAAGTCGTGCGCGTTCTTCGCGCGATTCTATTTTCTTGGAAACACCCAAATGAGGGATATTGGGCATGAGGACCAGAAATTTGCCGGGCAGCGTAAAACAGGTGGTCAGCTTTGCGCCTTTTTCGTGAATAGGCTCTTTGATGACTTGCACCAAAATTTCTTCGCCTTCGGTAAATATCTTGCCGATATCAAGCGAGCTTTTTATTTCGCGATCGGTCATTTCTTCGCGAATGTCATCGTAGTCGGCAATTTTTTCTGATGCCAAAGCTCGATCGACTTCGGAAATATGCAGGAAGCCTGCCTTTTGTTGTCCGATGTCAACAAACGCAGTTTGAATGCCAGGTAATACTCGTGACACGCGACCTTTAAAAAAACAACGATCAAGGTCTTCTTTGTTGTGCGTGTCAAAATAAATATCCTGTAAGCGCTCGTTGTTGAGGACGGCAACACGCGTTTGCCAGGTATCCTTGTTAATTAAAATTTTTTTCACAGTATGCGCCTCGTATACAGAACACTAAAAATTTTTTACAATGCGCGTCCCCCCTTTTATAGATTTTTGGAAAAATTCTAGTAAGATGTAGGGGTGCATCGTTCCTACCCAGTATAATAAAACTTCTCTTGAATAGGTAGTAAATCAAGGAAACTGGGTCGATGGCTCGAATACATCGGAAAATGACAGTATGAAAACAGGTTTGAAACGAGGAGAAAATATGGAAAAAATGAACAAATTGGGTCTTTTATGTGTTGCGCTTGTTCTCTTGGCCGCCGGTTGCGGTAAAAAGAAAGAAGCAAGCCCTTCCCACGGCGTGAAAAACACCCAAAAGCTTGCAAGCGCCGATGCCTCGCTCAAAGAAGAAACCGAAAATATTTTGGACGAGAATATTTCAGATTTTGCCTTTGTTGATGATGAAAATGCTGGAAAGACTGAGAAAGCTGAAAAGCTTGCCGAAGCTGAAATTGATAAGGGAACGGCAACCGTTGCTGAAGCGGATGATGTAGATGCCGCTGATGCATTGGCCGATGATGAAGCCGCTACTTACGCATTTAAAGCGGTTCATTTTGACTTCAATAAGGACAAAGTGAGAGCAGACCAAGGTTCGGTCGTCGAAGAGAACGTCCAACTTGCACATCAGGCTGTAGAACAAGGTAAGAAGATTGTTGTTGAAGGCCATTGCGACCAATTAGGTTCTGCCTCATACAATCTGGCTCTTTCACAACGTCGTGCACAAGCTATCAAAGAAAAAATGGTAATGTCAGGTATTGCTGAAGATACCATTAAGACTGTTGGTTATGGTAACGAACGCCCATTGGTCTGGTCCGATGCCCAAGATCGTTCATCACTCATCACTGAACTTGCTCCAAACAGACGCGCCGAGACCATCGTCAACTAACGTTTGCACATATAAAATTTTACCAAAGGACGAACTTACTTGAGTTCGTCCTTTTTTATTTGGTACAAGCACAGGGAGATGAAGGGGCCTATAATGAAAAACATACTATGGCTTGTACTGGTTTATCTGAGTATTTTCCCATACAGTGATGCAATGCATAATACTCATGAGGATGATGACAAAACTCCTCTTACTTATGAGCATGATGAGCCTGCTGACGTATCAGTCATACTTATCGATAAGACTGCAGGGGTGGTACCGACTGCGATGTACTATAAAATTGTAGATGCGCCCCAGGGATTTAATAAATGGGCATGCGTTCCAGCGTCTTCGCCTGAAGAACAAAAAATGCTGGAACGATATAGGAGTAACAAGCTTCTTGAGCTTTATGACAAAAATTGGCGGCTTATTGCACTCGGAGCCTTGGCGCTTCTTCCTGTAGATCTGCATGATAGCGCAGATATCGACCAATACGTACGTGAGCATCTGTTAGATCCTGATGCACAGAATGATAAAAGCGCCGCGTGCCTACTTATGTAAAGTTGGCGTTTGCTGTTTTATTCTTGTGAAAATAGGGTTGGATTGTTACTCAAAATATAAAGCTCAGCTAAAAGCACAATCATGCTTATTACGCGTCTGAGTGCCCGCTGAGAATCAATAGTAATATTGCCTATTTTCATCTGTCCCATTGCTTGTCTGAGCGTCTGACCTTTAAGTTTTTTATATACTTTTTTATAAATGGACTCACAAAGTTCTCCAGCTGCCCAACTGGTGATACCAAATGCGGTACTTACCAAAATTTTTGTCTGGCCCCACTCAGGATTTTGTTGAGCGATGACATGCTCTCCCATTGCTTGCGCAATGAGCGTAAGCGTCGTGATATCGATGATACGCGTTTGACATCGTTCGTGTTTGACGATGTCTTGTTTTTCTTGGGGCGTCATTGGGTGTGCTGCTGGGGCAAAAATACAGAAGAGCGAGAATATAAAGGTGAGGCGTAATTTGATAATCATAGAAATCCTAGTTTTTTGTTTGTGAGGTAATAGCAGCAGCGGTTGCAAGTTGTTCCATAAACTTGTAATAAACCGGGATGCTTTGGCTTATTTCTTCGATGAGTGGTTCATCGTAGCCATGAGTTGTTAAATTACGATGATCAACCATGTTCATGGCGAGCCGAGTTTGTTCTTCATTGATAATGTTTGCTTTGAAGCATTCACGGAAAACCATTTTAGGAACTTTAGGATCGATTTTCTTGCCACCAACTTCAAGATATTCGGCTACGTATTTCCAACTCAAATCAAAGGTGTACTCAAATCGTTGGATCAATGAATCTCTATAAGTTTTGTGTATTTTTTCAGGATATTCATTAATAGCTCGCGCTATCATTTCGACATTTTTCATGTCATCAATTGCTGCTTTCAAGGTTGCAAGTGCTGCTATTAACTTTTGATATTTTTTGATGAGTGTTTGTGTGGTTGGTACCATACAATTTTATCCTTAAGAATTTGATCCCTAAGATCAGCTGAGATACTATTGAAATCGACAACATCAACCATAAATGGAATGTGACTTTCTTCGATTGCTTCTTTAATCATGCTTAATATAAAACGATCAATTTTTGTACCATTATCAAGTGCCAGATCGATGTCCGAGGTTGCAGAGTTCTCCTGTCTTGCGCGTGAACCAAAAAGATAAATAGTGGCATTGGGTAAGTGAGACAGAATAATCTTAATAAGCGAGTTCTTGTCTTGTTCTCGTGTTGATGACGATGTATCCATATAAACAAGGTCTTCTTTTTAATGGCTCAAGTTTTTTAAAACTTTAGTCGATATTCTGCCACAATTGAATAAAAGCGCAAAAAAGCTTAAAATTCCTTTATATAACCGCTGTCCATCATAATTATTGAAAAGTACCATCTCTCATGATTCAACTTAAAGACCTTTGCCTTTCATTTGGCCAACGCACCATTTTTGACCATATCTCTTATGCCATTCAGCCCAATCAGAAGATTGGTTTAGTGGGAAGGAATGGTTCAGGTAAAACCACGCTGCTTAAGGCTATTGCCGGGCAGCAAGGGCTTGATAGTGGTACCGTTTCAATGCCTAAAGATTTCCGCTATGCCTATATGGCGCAGGATGTGGTATTGGTATCACACAAAAGTATTGTGAGCGAGGCTTTATGTGCCTGTGATGGCTTTGAACCCCTCATTAGGCAATTGGATGATCTAGAGGCCAAGCAGAATAAAGATGGGTTACAAGAGCAGGAGCTCGAACAATACTCGACGGTTCATCATCATCTTTTTGAGCTTGGCTATGAATACAAACGATCACGGGCTGAAAAAATGCTCATTGGCCTTGGATTTAAGCAAGAACAATTATATAACTCTGTTGAGACACTGAGCGTCGGATGGAAGATGCGCTTAGTGCTGGCAAAGTTGCTTTTGCAGGATGCCGATTTTTATCTTTTTGACGAGCCAACCAACCACCTTGATTTGTATGCCAAAGATTGGTTTGTGGAATTTTTGTCCCAAGCCCGCTTTGGATTTCTGTTAGTTTCTCACGATGAATATTTCCTTAATGTGGTATGTAACCATATTGCCGAAATTTCGATGGGTAAGTTGACCGTCTATACCGGTTCTTATCATGTGTATGTTGAGCAAAAAGAGGCCAATCGAGCCTTGGTTGAAAAAAAATATATTGAACAACAAAAGTACATAAAAAAGCAGCAAGAAACGATTGATCGGTTCCGTGCTACTGCCTCTCGTGCCAGCATGGTGCAGAGCATGATTAAGGCGCTTGATAAATTAGAACGTGTTGAAGTCG
>JAHFBS010000006.1 GCA_023249895.1 bacterium
TTTTGTATCTTGATGGTGAATCGTTGCTTGATGAGCCGCATCATACACGACGTAAAAAATTGCTCGAAATCAGTGAAGATAAAGAAATTAAAAAACACGAAACTATTTTTGTTATTGATGAGCACAACGTTTCAAGCGCAGAAGAATTATCCGATTATTTTGAACAAAATATTGCACAAGGACTAGAGGGATTGGTGGTTAAACGCCCTGATGCCGTGTATCAGCCAGGAAAGCGAAACTTCAACTGGATTAAGCTGAAGCGACAAGAGGGTGGATCGCTTGAAGATACGCTCGATTGCGTGATTCTTGGATACTATCATGGCACTGGCAAGCGTGCTGCATTTGGCATAGGCGCTTTGCTGGTTGGCGTTTATAACAAGAATAAAGATTGTTTCCAGACGGTGGCTAAAATTGGTACGGGGCTTACCGATGCTGAATGGCGTGCACAGAAAAAATCGTGCGATGACCTACACGTTAAAGAAAAACCGCATAATGTTGAATGTGTTAAAGAGTTGGCGCCTGATGTGTGGGTGCGGCCAGAAATAGTATGTATGATTCGTGCCGATGAAATTACCTTGTCCCCTTTGCATCGTGCCGGCGCAACGGAGCATAAATCTGGCATGGCGTTACGTTTCCCGCGTTTAATGGGTTATCGTCCTGACAAAACCGCAACTGCTGCAACGACAGTTGATGAGCTCAAACGTTTGTATGAATTGCAGTTTGAGAAGAAATCAAAACATAAACGGGCATAGATTTATTCTTCAATGAGTTTTTGATTATCGGCAAACCATGCCTGAAGTTCGTGATATTTTTGAATAAATTCTTGGATGTAGGCTGTACGGAATGTGAGCGTTGGATGAGAGTCGTCAGACATTCCTTGCCAGTTGGTATCGCCATTTTTAGCCATGAGTGGATATTGGTAAATTGTTTCACTGATTGCTAACGATAAAAGATCCGCGTTGATTTCTGGATTTGAACGTCGATACACATGAAATGCAAATTTATAACGATTTAAAAGCATTGCAGCTGTGAATAGTGTAATGGCTGATAAAGTAAAAGGGTTTGTGATCTTTTGATCTGTTGAGAATATATTTGCCATGAACGCTACTAATGGAGTAATAAGAGCTGTCCTATTTACAATATTATCAATGGTTTCACATGAATATTCGTTACTTTTTTGCGTTCCGTGTGCAATTTCGTGTCCGAGCGTAAAAATTAATGTTTGATCGGTAAATTTTTTTAAAAATTTCGTTCCGATTATTAATTCTCCGCTTGTAGGTTCCCATAATAGGTTGTCCAAATCAGGCTCAAGTTGGGCAGTTGCCAATTTAACTTTAGTGCGTAACAGTAAATTTTGAATAATGTTATGGGTGAGTGGGGTTGTGAATGGGCCTATTTCAAGATCTCCACGATGAGCAGCATTGAGTAACTCATCGACGAGTACCGTTGTGCTGTCAACTTCTGATGAATTGGCTGGTGTTGCACATCCATTATTAAAGTTAAGCGTAAAACCATTACAAAGCGTTTTGCCATTACGTCGGTTGGTGAGCGTGCAAATTACGTGACGATTATCAACGATATTACATTTTTGGAAAAAGCCGTTAGGACGAATATGAGTAATGGTTGCTTGACTATCTGGTACAGGTTTAAAGGTAGAAGTGTTTACCACAAGTAATTGCGGTTTTGGCTGAGCTGGATAAAGAGAAGGAAAAAGGCCCGCAGCAAAGAGCGAAAAAAGGACAAATTTAATGATTTTCATGAACTACCCCCAAATTCTTTAAAAAGCATTTAATTCTATTTGAAATTAATATAAAGAATTTGGGTAAAATTACAAGATATCTAATAATTGGACCCGAAATGCGTAAAATCAGTCAAAAATATGCATTTTTCATAAAAAAAGGGCCGGGAAGTGATCCCAGCCCTTGGAACAAGGGGAACGTGGTGTACGTATAATTTATTCAGTTGGAGCAGCCGCGACGTCCTGCTTCCAAATACTCGATCGAGCATTTTTGAGTGCGGCTTCGTATTCAGTGAAAATTTTTGTTCGTGCATCAATAAGATTTTGTCGTTCTTTAGTTCCTATAAGCTTTTCAGATGCTTGTCTAAATGTTTCAAGCAAGCCATTAGCCCTCTTTTCGAGTGGTAACAAATTTGTTTTACGTTCGCTATGTATTGCATATTGGGCCGCCATAATTTTTTGTCGCGATGGAAGTATCTGTGTTATTTTGAGCGTTTTGAGTGCAGCAAGCGCATTGTTTGCATCAGTAAGTGCTTGCTTTTGCATATCAGTTAAAGGTTTTGCAGGAGCCTGCGTGCAAAAAAGATTGCAACTACAAAATGTTCCTATACCAAGTACTAAAAGTATTTTATGCATACGCATATTCGTCCTTCCTTAATCGGTAATTGGCTTGGGTAAAAAGTCGCCGGTACTGAGTGTTGCATCGAGTTTTGAAATTGCTGCATTGACGTTTTTTTCGGTATCAGTAAGGAGCGCTGATTTTTCTTTTTCGAGTGCAGGGTTGAGTGTATCTAGAACTTTAAGCGCAGCGATTACGTCATTACGCCGTTGTTGTGCAATTGCCTTAATTCTTTGAATGTTGTTTTTGTAATCTGTGTTGGATTGATCAATTTGTTGTTTGAGCGCTATTCGCTGGTTCTTGAGCACCCCAAAATTTATGCTCTCGCGAGCTGCGCTTCGGTCTAGTTCAGATTTTATATTTTTATAAAGAGTAGCCTTCTGTTGAACATCATTAAATGCAGTGTATTGGGTAAGTGAATTGTACCCTTGAAGAGACGAAGCTCCGCCCGCATATAATGAAGTGTTTGTAACTGACGTGAGGTTAATAAAAATAAGTACGAAGGCGAAATTTTTTATGATACCTAGTGTACTCATGACCTTCCCCTTCATTTCCTAATCCGCAATCGTGAGTGGAATAATTTCTTTAGTCTTTAATGCTTTAAGATCGGCAACTGCAGGATTTACTATTGCATCTGATGCAGCTAATGTTTCATTGCGTACTGCTATTGCTGCCGTTTGTTCGTCATCAGTCTTTGCCGTGTTATACAATTGATCAAGTGAAGATGAAATGGCGGCTCGTGCGGCCTGAACTTTTTTATCCAAATCGGCTACAACCGTATCATACACTCTGCTTGTTTCTTGAATCTTACTTTTGAGCGTAGCCCGTTTACCTTTGAGTGTGGTTGTATCATTAGTAGCTTTGTTCAGAAGGTCATTGGCGGCTGTTGCTACCGCCTGATAATCTTTAAGCTTTTGTTCAACGGTACTCAGTGCAGTTGCTTCAGTTACCGAAAATAACATTGCCGGGGCCATCAGCCCTAGTATGTAGATGGCTAGAAATTTAATGTATGAAACTTTCATCGCGTCCCCTTTGCCTCATTATGCTCAGATACCACCTGGGCCTCATTCGCTACCTTCAGTTTGATTCATTTATTTATCAATAGTCAATATATTTGAGTGCTTTACCCAAGGCCTGGTGTTTGGCTTAAAGTTTTGAATGATTTTGAATAAATTATTGCAAATAGAATAAAAATATTGATAAATTTGAGATAGAAGATATGAAAATAGCGTAAAATCAAAAAAAGGGCGGGTATATGAAAAAGGTTGTTTTACTAAATCTGGTGGTTGTTGGGTTATTAGGCGTGATGTGTCCTGTGTATGGATTAGAAACGACAGCGACCAATGTTCTTGCTGTAAAAATGGCTGAAGTAGATGCTTTGCGTAAAGCACGTGATCAGAAATTTGACGATCTTTTGACGCAGATTCAAAAAATGCTTCAGTATTTAAAAAAACCAAATGCTAAAGAGCTAATGGGTGCTAACAACTATACGCAAGCTATAAAATTGCTGGATGATGCAATTAATAGCTTGCTTAAGCATGTTGGGGGGTTGTCAGTAAGAGAGCTTGCTTTGGTAGAATCCAAAGTTTTGCAAGCTGGACCTATAATTGCGTATACTCCAGAGTTGATACGCTAACCATAATTTTTCTTCTTTTCTAAACTGCCAAAAAGCAGTATCTTTTGAGAGCATTTTTAATACATGCGTTCGATGTAGCAACGTGCTCTTTCTTTAATTCATGATGATGAGCAGCGACGGGAATACTATGAAACAATTAGTTAATCGGTTGCGCACTGGCGGTTCAAAGCCGGTATTGGTTATTGGCGATGTCATGTTGGACGAGTACTTTTTTGGCTCGGTGCAACGTATTTCTCCTGAAGCTCCCGTTCCCGTACTTAAGGAAGAACGGCAAGAATGGTGCCTTGGCGGTGCCGCAAACGTGGCCGCAAACTGTCAACATATAGGATGCGAAGTTGCGCTTGTTGGTCTTATCGGGGCTCATGATACTGAAAGCGAACATTTTCTTTCGCTTATACAAGAATTTAAAATTTCTCCTCAAGGCCTCATTCGTTCTACGCAACGACCAACAACGACCAAAAAAAGATTCCTTGCCAAAAATCATCAAATGTTACGTATGGATCTGGAATCAAATCAGCCCTTAACGCGTGATGAGTTTAAAGAGGTGACGCGTCGCATCGATGCACTCATGGCTCCGGCCTCAATGGTATTGCTCTCTGATTATGCAAAAGGGGTTTTAACGCGAGAACTTATTGAATATGTATGCACGCGCGCGCACGAACGTGGTTGCACGGTAATGGTTGATCCCAAAGGGCCCGATTTTGCCAAATATCGTGGCGTTGATTATGTCAAACCAAACCTTAAAGAATTTGGTCAAATCGTTAAATTTTTTGGCTTGTCTCCCGAGCAATCCATTGAAAACAATGGCAAAGAAATTTGTAAAAAGCTTGATCTTAAGGGCCTTATTGTTACTGAAGGCGAACGGGGGATTACCTATGTTGCTCCCGACCGCGTAATTTTCTCACCGGCGTGTCGACGTGAAGTGTATGATTTGACCGGTGCAGGTGATACAGTATTTGCCTTTATCGCCCTTGGATTGTCACATAATTTTTCTATGGAAGAGTGCCTCAAACTGGCAAATCATGCAGCAGCTGTTGCCGTTTCGCATCTCAAGACATATGCAGTAAGCCTTGAAGAGTTGATTGATCGTTCTACTGAACTGACTGAAAAGATTTATACAGACTGGGTTCAACTCAAAATTGAACTTGATTGGTTGCGCGCTGAAGGGAGAAAAGTGGTGGTCACTAATGGGTGCTTTGATATTGTGCATCCGGGCCACATTCATACCCTTAAAGAAGCTAAAAAGTGTGGCGATATTCTTGTTGTTGCCCTTAATACCGATGCTTCTGTGCGCCGCCTTAAAGGTTCATCACGTCCCGTCAATTCTTTTACGCATCGAGCCTTAGTTATGTCGGCCTTTGGCATGGTTGATTTTGTTGTCTCGTTTGATCAGGATACGCCACAGGCATTAATCGAATACCTTAAACCGGACGTATTGGTTAAAGGAGGCGATTATCAAAAAGAGCGTGTTGTTGGACACGATATTGTTGCATCATATGGAGGTTCTGTTCATATTGTGAATTATCTTCAGGGTTTTTCGACGACAGGGCTGATCAAACGGCTCGAACATCAAAAATCCAGCGTAGGGTAGACAGGGTGTATTACAGGTGGGACTGGGTCGACCATGTATAAACTAGGCATTATAGGTTTTGGCATTGTAGGTAAATCGGTCTTGGCATTTTTGAATCGCCAAAAAATTGATTATTCGACATCCGTTTCAACGGACCATGATCTTTTCGATGATCCTTTGGATGTTGGTCGTATTCAGGTGCAGGTATGGGACTCTCGTATACTTGGTCCTGCAGAGCAAGAGGTAGTAAAAGTATACAAAGCGACCGCTGTTGATGCTTCAGTTATTTCGTTAAGAGATTTTATTAAAAAAAATGACTTTATTTTGGCAAGTCCCGGTGTCGACCTTAGTTCATATACCGAATTGAGTAATAAGTTTTTGTGTGAACTCGATTTCTTTTCAGTTTTTTTTACCAAGCCGGTTATTGCGGTTACTGGATCATTGGGCAAAACAACCATTGTTAAAGCACTCGGGTCATTATGTGCTCATGTGCCATCGCGCTTAGCGACATTGCCGACACAGCATATTTTAAAGCCTGTTGTTGGCGGGAATGTTGGTATTGGCATGCTCGATTTGATTCAGCATCAAGAGGCCTGTGATCTTGGTATCGTTGAATTATCCAGCTTTCAGTTAGAACTTAATAAAAAATTTGCTCCTGATATTGCCGTGTGGACTAACTGGTACCCCAATCACCTTGACCGTCATCACACGCCTGAAGCATATTTTGATGCCAAATTTAATCTGGTGCGTTTTCAGCAAGAACATCAGTATGCACTATTGTCCGATACGCTTTTTACGGGACAAAGTGGCCAATGGTTGAATGCTCGCTTGCCCGAAATCGCTTCACGTCTGTGTATTTGTACTGCTGGTCCTTTGATTCAAGAATTTATTACTAATATTAAACGGCCGACATTTGACGTCTTTTATGTTGCTGATGGTTCAATTAACCGCGCTTCTCTTGTTGATGGTAAGGTTGTTACTGTTGAGAAAATCGTAGCAACATCAGATCTTCCAGCAATCACCTTCATGCAAAACTGGGTGCAAATTGTTGCAACCTTGTATTATCGTGGTGCTGATTGGAAAGCTTTGGTTGCGTTTTTAAAAGATTCTGGTGATGTTTTGATTCCTGATCATCATCATCGTTTAGAATATTTTTCTACCATTGGCGGCGTTGATTTTTACGATGATTCAAAATCTACCGTTGTTCAATCGACGCTTGCTGCTTTTGATCGTCTTGCCGCGCGTGGACGTCCCATTATTCTTATTGTGGGAGGTTTAAGTAAAGGTGTTGATCGGTCAATTCTTGCCGAGCAACTCAAAGACCATCCTCAGCTCAAGCGTATGTACTGTTTTGGCAATGACTGTGCTGCTTTTGGTTCATGTGATGTGTATGGTAACCTTGAAGACACCGTGCATAATGTTTTTGGATCGATGGCGGCTGGTGATATTGTTCTTTTTTCTCCAAGCGGGACAAGTTTTGATTTCTTTAAGAATTATGAACAACGTGGGCAAGTATTTAAAGAACTTGTTACCAAGCTTGGTAATCAGGCGCTGAAATAACACTCTGTTGTCATGAAATGCCTTCTCGTGGTAAAGACGATGAGACTAAAGAGAAAGGGTATTTTATGGCTTTGCCGCTTGATCGTTTGCGCAGCGATGTACGTCTTTTTGTTGCGCTGGTTGTAACACTTACACTTATTGGCGTTATTTTTATTTATTCATCAAGTTCTATCTTTGCGCTCGAAAAGTATGGTTCTGCGAGCTATTTTCTTAAAAAACAATTTATTTATTTGGTGCCCAGTATCGGCGCCTTTTTCTTATGTGCGTTGGTGCCGCTGACCTGGTGGCGCAAAAATTCTCCCTGGCTTTTCCTTGGTTCATTGGCGCTTACCTCCGTAACGCTGATTCCTGCGCTTGGCGTCAAATTTCATGGCTCGCATCGTTGGCTCTCGCTTTTTGGCTTTAGTTTTCAGCCCAGTGAAATACTTAAACTTTTTCTTTTTATGTATATGGGCTTTTTCCTTGAACGAAAGCACGACAAGATCAAATCATTTCTCCATACCTATTTGCCACTCATGGTCATCTTTGGCATTACGTTTATTATATTGCTCAGGCAGCCAGATTTCGGTTCAGTGGTGACTATTATGACAACCGCGCTGATGCTCTTTTTCGTTGCCGAATTTCGCATGATCTATCTTTTGGTAACGGCATTGGCTGCTTGTCCGCTCGTTGTTTATTTGATCATGTCAAAATCATACCGTCTTCGCCGTATTCTTATTTTTCTTAATCCATGGGCAGATCCGCAAGGCAGTGGCTTTCAGATTATTCAATCGCTCATTGCCATTGGATCGGGGCATATTTGGGGCGTTGGGCTTTCAAATTCAAAGCAGAAGTTTTTTTATCTCCCTATGCAACATACCGATTTTATTTTTCCCATCATTGCTGAAGAAGTTGGCTTTGCGGGTGTGATGGTATTGCTTACGCTCTATGTCCTTTTTTGCTTTTTTGGCATGCGTATTGCCGTAAGTCTTCATAATCCTTTCGCTTTTTTTACCTCGCTTGCGTATGTTATTTTTATCTCGCTTCAAGCCGTGATTAACCTTATGGTTTGCTCGGGATTACTACCTACTAAGGGATTAGGTCTTCCTTTTATCAGCTACGGAGGCACCGCACTTATGTGTTTTTGGGCAATGGTAGGATTCATCGTCAATAGTGCGCGTGCCGAACGATCATAATATTATTCCCATTTGTAAGGTTTATGCTGTTGATGGCCTGCCGATGCGGTTTTGCATTGACAGGATGAACAGGCTTGGCATAATGGGACCATTCTTTTTTGGGTGTGTGGGGTAGATCCCAGGGGATATGTCAAAAAAATACATGAGGTGTTGCGTGAAACGTGTGAGAAAAAATTTTCAACATTATGGTCGTATTGTCGGTATCATAACGGCACTGTTGAGTGGATTCTCTCAAATGTGCGCCATGGTGCCCTCTCCTGAGCTGCAGAGCAAAGAAGCGGCAACGCCAGTAGCAACCCCATCTCCTCTTATGCCTTCTGAGGGATCCTTAGCATCATTACTTGCTGGTCTTGGTAATGGAAATAATGCTATTGATATCGGCTTTATTCTTTCACGTATTCAGCATGAACGAGAAACCTCAGAAAAACATACACGCATGCTTAATGCATTACCACAAGAGTTGCGCCAAAAAGTTACTGATATGTGCGCAGAGTTTGAGGCATTGAGCAATGCATTGCGTCTTGAATGGTGTTTTGACACCTTAGTAACTTCGATTCAAAAATCGCTTACACTTTATATAGGCCGAAATGAAGCAGTGGTTAAAGACTTAGATAACGTCTTTGATCAGTTTCGTGCGGCATTGAAAGATGGAACATTTACTGAGTCGCTTGTTGCTCAAACGCCCTATGCCTCTAACCCCATGTTTCAGCTTCTTGCCGGCATGACGGGTATTTTACCGCACCCCAAAAAATCATTTAATCAAGAGATAGCACTTAAACTGCGTCGTGTTCTTGATGCTGTTCTGAGTGCTTATAGTCAGCGTGGTACTGAGCAGCAGTCGGTACTTGCACTTCAGGTGCGTATGTTGCGTGATCTGATGGTGGATGCTGAAAAAAAAGATGTTGCTGCATTATGCAAAATTTGTGCTCGCCTCCTCAATGAACGATGCGAGACGGTTCGTAAGCACCTCAAAGCTACCAGTGATGCGATGCAGTTAGAGCGCAAAAAATTGCTGCCTACAAGTCTTCAAAAAAGCAGGCCAGTCCAACTTTATGCCGAAGCGCTTGATTACTGGATACATTATTTTGAGGGGTATGAATCGACATTACGTTCATTCATGAATTTTACAAAAGCTGCTGACTATGATCTTGGATGGCTCTTACCATTGATCTCTCGAACCTACGAAGTTTTTGAGCCGGTTATTGAAGGGCAATTGCTGACCAAATCCTTTAAATTTAATCTCTGTCGTGAAGGCGTTATACGTACGGTTATTCTTGCGTTAGCAACCGAACATTATTATTGCCGTAATGCGCAGGAACAGGCACAAGGCTATATGCTTGGAGGATCCACACTTCACAAAACAGCAGAAACTGCTGCTCGTCATGGAGTTGCTGCTCCTGGTCCGCTTGATATTGTTGCCGCTGGTGCCATGGAAAATGCTCAAAATCTTGTGGTACTCGATGCACCAATGATGTTTGCTGAGCCAATGCATCCGCTCAAACTTTCAGCGATACGGTTGCTACTTGCACTTGGTGGTTACCATATGACCAATTGGGATGACAAAGATAGAAAGCTATGGCCCAACGAAGATAAATGGGTAAAATTCGTACTTTCGGTCATTACCCATACAGGCTATGAAATGCTCGGTGCTTATGGACAGTATGCACTTGAAGCTCACATCGCGCCCAAAACACTTGATTCGGTTGAAATGTATTCGGCTGGCTTAATTAAACCGGAATTGCTGCCAACTATTTTACGTATTGCCATCCCATGGATCATGCTCAGAACGAAAGCAAAAAACCAAATTGATAAGGTGGCTAAATTTAGTGAGCAAGACTTTATCATGTTCTACCCAAGCTTTTATGGCTGGCTTTTTGCTGCATGGGCAGGAAAAGGAATTGGACTTGGTTTTTGGAATTTGGGTAAGGGAATTTGGAATCTAATGCCGTTTGGTAATCGTCCGGTCCAGCAGGCGGCGCAACCAAATCAACCGGTAAATAATAATGAAGCTCAACAAGATGTAGAGCGCCGTATTGACGCCGATTATTGTACATTCGAATTCTATATTCAGTATGTTATCGCGCATTACCTATTCAAGAGCTTGGGGATGTTTAGTGGCAAAATGCTTGCCAAGGCGTATCGTAAATTGTTCGCGCATGATGACAGTACCGCTCTAGGTGTGGGACCAATGATTACCGACTTTAAACGTTACGCAGCCATGATATTTATTCCAAGCCCTGATAACGAGATCCGCAAAGCATTTATTGAGATTATGGTGAGTCAAGGGCGCTTAAAACGTGATGATGCCAACAAGGTTGAAGTAGTAGATAGCTGCATTTTTGAAGAAATTTTGCATCGTGCGGTTCAGTTTAAATTGATTACTCATCCGCAAGCGGCTTCATTTCTATCGTCGTTTATTAAACTGCAGACAAAAACCGATCGCTATAAAGAGATTGCAGCGTTACTTAATGAGGTTTTTGAAGAAGCGGAATCACAAAGTACGGTAGGACTTGCTGGTTGGGTTGGTGGAATGATTGGTGGAATGTCGGCAAATATTTTGATGTGGTGGCATGGGCCGTTCTTTAAGAAAGCACCTGCTCCGTGCGGTATTGTCGTCGATGACTCTATGGTATGTGCTGTTTAAGTGTTGCCTTTTTGTGTCATCCCCGCCGCCGAGCGGGGATCCAGCGCTTTGTCATACAAGCCAACGGCGTCTATTCCTCAACCGCTGTCGTAATATGCGCCTTAACAATAACCGGATGATTATTGCGTAAGCAGTATCCTGCAGGCGAAATCACCACTTTGTATTTTCCTAGCTTTGATGCTACGAGCGAAAAGTTTGAGTCGGCACGGATCAGACAATCAAATCTGAGTATCGAGAAAAAATCTTCAAGCACATGAGTAGTGTGGTCGTGCGATTCATGGCGATAATCAAAGGTAATTGAGCCATCATTGATCATTCGTTTATATTTTTCAGCAATGGATGCAGGGTCCTTGTCGTCGGTAAAAATAAAAACGTACAGTGATTTATCTTTATACAGCTCACGAATTTTTTTGATGCCGTAGATATAAAAATCATCATTAACGCACTTAAAAGGATAGTAATCATCAAGATATTGTTTGCCTTGTGGCGGTGTATTGTAGGCAAAGGACATCGACAAATCAAAACCGTTGCTGTTGCGTCGTACATGAACAGCAACAGAGATAGCGTTATTGGGAAGTGAAATTAAGCGCAGGGGACAACGAGGGTAAATAAGTTTGCGAACATGATTAATGAAGTTTCCATCATCCCAATTTGCATAAAAATAGGCACGAGCGTCTTCAAGCCGTTCAAATTCGACCATCGATTCGGGAAACCAGGGAACGATATATAACGAGCCTTCGTCTGCTTTGATGTTGACGGTATTGATCCAAAGAATTTTGTTGACCGGTTGGCCGTTATCATATTTCTTGAGCGCATCAGTGTTGCCGACGGTTGAAAGTAATTCTGCTTCATCCAAAACTAAGTGCGAGGAATATTCAAATGGGTAGTACAAAAGCGGGATATGATATTTGTACGAAATCCACTTGGCATGCAAATAACACAATAAATTATCCCCAAAGCGTCCACCACTTAGCCCATAGGTGACAGCGCTGATGCCGGTGGCAAGGTGTTGTTGTTCCTTGGCTTTGTACGATGCGCAATCGAAGGTGCTGGGTGCCGTAAAATCTTGGAGATAGGGTGAAGTATGGTGAGCAAGCAATTGGTAGGGTGAAAGTAAAAATAAAAGAATAAGACGAACGTTCTTCATAGCTACTCTCTTTTTCTTGAAAAAGTATGTAGGAACGAAATGGAGTGTAGCAAAAATGAGAACTTATAAGAGAGTGAGCTCTGTTATTGTTCTACCGACGCCAGGACAATACTCAGTTCCTGTGCCCGTGCAATAAACTCTTTTTTCTGTGCGATTAACGTGCTTGAAGAAAGCCAGGAGAAGACAGCAACATCGCCTGGCTTAATGCCATCAAGCGATGTCGGCCCTAGTGTGGGAAGATCAAAGCCTCGATGCTGATCACATCGTGCTGATTTGCACACAACAACTCCGCCACCACCAAGTTCTATGCCACGACGAATGCAGGCGTTGGTGCCTTCAATCGCTTCAACTGCAAGAACCATGCCATTTTTCATGACTACCGTTTGCCCAATGTGAGCGTGCGCAAGATCATGTGCGGTGGCAAGACCGATAGAAATATCATTACGCAGTTCTGGCGTAAGTGTGCCGGTAAGAATGCCGGGCGGCACTAACAATCCTGCCAAAACATTGTCTTGATGCATGATCCGCATGCCGTGTTTTTCGATCTCTTTGCCAATGGCTTCCATAATATTGGTGTCATTCTTGTTGATGAGTGACCCGAGAAGCTTTATAGCAAAAAAATCAAATTTGAGATGCTTAAGAAGATTCTGTTTATCGACTTTGCCCAAAAACAAAACATCGGTTGTTTTACGTTGGGCAAGCAATGCTAGAATGCCATTCGGCTTATAAAACTCCTGCACAATAACTTCAGCATGATCGCCAACACAGGCACGAATTGCCGTTGCATTGTCATCAGGAAAAAGAACAACAACAAAAAACTCTGCACGATCAGTAAGAAATTTTTTGCAGGCTTCAAGGGGAAGTGTGCCGGTTCCGGCAATGAGCGCAATCATCTGAGTCCGAGTGAGCGTTCGATATCAAAGGTTAATTTAAGTGCGGCAAGATCTTGTGCGGCATTGGTAAGACGATCACCGGTAATAATTGCATCTACGAAGTGTTCGATCTCAAGCTTGAGAGGATTGTCTTTGTAAACAAACACACGCTCAATAGTTGATTCTTGACGATACTTTAATTGATCAGCGCCAACCTGAACACTTGAAGTTGCTTGACGATGGATCGTAAGATCCTGCGTTGAAAAATCGAGGAGCATATATTCGCCCGGCTGATGAATAGCCATGGTACGTTTTTTGATTTGTGACGCACGGCTCGAAATGATTGATGCAAGCGTGCCATTTTCAAAGGTAATTGATACAGCAGCTATATCGCATGATGAACTGTGAACTTTGGTACCGTGTGCAGAAAAGCTTTTAACTGGAGCGTCGACAAGATTAATGACCAAATCGATATCATGGATCATCAGATCAAGCACAACGCTATCCTTTTGGACGCGCGGTGCAAACGGGCCGACACGATGACATTCAATAAGTGTTGGCTTGTTGATAATTTTTTTTACTTCTTGGATGGCGCCATTAAAACGTTCAACGTGGCCAACATGAAGTGCAACGCCGTTTGCGTGTGCAAGATCAACTAATTCCTTGGCCTGTTCATAATCATTGGTAAGAGGTTTTTCAAGCAAAACATGCTTGCCCTGTCGGAGACACTCTTTGGCAACGTCATAGTGAGCAGCAGTTGGTACGGCAATGATGACGCCGTCAACATCGGGCAGCCATGCTTTAAAATCATGCGTGGTGGTGATGGTTGCTCCACGGATTTTATTCCAGTTTGTTTCAACTGGATCGGCAATAGCAGTGAGTTGCGCTTTTTGAAGGCTACGTGCATTGTTTGCGTGGTAGCCACCCATGTGACCGAGGCCAATGACGCCAAGTTTTATCATAATTCTTCATCCTGTGATTGAGTTGCGGTTTTACGTGAAACACCGCGTTGACTGTTTTTAATGAATGATAAGAATGTTGCTACCTGCGCATCAGCACCCCAACTTGGTTCGTGCTGCGCCAGTTCGGTAATTTGTTCAAGTGGAAGCTTATCTTGAAAGAAGAGTTTGGTAACGTGCTTGAGCGCGTTAATACTCTCGCGTGAAAATCCGCCGCGTTTCAGGCCAATAACATTAAGACCATAAAAGCGAGCCGGTTTTCCACTATATAAACAGAAAGGTGGAAGATCTTGGCGTATGCCGCTCATAGGGCCAAGGCCGGCATACATACCGATGCGGCAGAATTGATGCGAGGCGCTGTTGGCCATAACGATAGCATTTTTTTCGATATGAACATGACCGCCAAGACTGACATTATTAATGAGGGTGACGTTGTCTTCGAGTACAACATCATGTGATGCGTGTGCAAAATTCATGAGATAACAACGATTGCCAATTTTTGTAATGCCGTTGGCCGTGCGTGGGGCGTGAATGGTAACAAATTCGCGTAGTTCACAATCAGCGCCAATTTCAATGGTGCCCCAATTTTCTTTTACTCCAAGAACTTGTCCGGGAAATCCAATTGAGACGTAGGCATGCAAGCGCGTGTTGGCACCGATAGTGGTGTTACCAATAACGACACAAAATGGACCAATTTTAACTCCAGTGCCAAGTTTGACGTTGGCACCAACGGTGGCGGTTGGATGAATAAATGTTTCTGAATTTTTAAAAAATGATTCTTCAAAAAAAGAAGAAGACCCCGATTGAGGGGTTTGTATGTGAGTGTTCACGGATGTCTTTCTGAATGATTGGTTGGGGCGGGAGGATTCGAACCTCCGAATGGCGGAATCAAAATCCGCTGCCTTACCACTTGGCTACGCCCCATCAAGCGTGACGTTTCTTATTCTTCGCCGACGGTTTTTTTGTATTCTTCGATGATACGATTTTCAATGACCTGTCGCATATCGGCGTTGAGCGGATGAACGATGTCTTTGAACGAGCCGTCTTTTTTGCGACGTGACGGCATCGAAACGAAATAACCGTTGTCGCTTTTAATAATCTTCATGTCCCGCACAATGAAGCATCCGTCGAAAACCATTGTTGCGTAGCCCTTAAGGCGTCCCTCGTTTGCTGGAAAAACCTTTACTTCTGTTATATCCATAAGCGTCTCTCCGGTTTGCTTCGTGGTAGCGGGCGACTTGCGTCGTTTATGCTGCACACCGAGCGATAAAACCTTTTAAAACCATGCCAAAGACAGCCTAAATCTAAAGATGCAGTCTCTTTTTGTCAATATTTTTTAAATTACTTAATTCTCCTTACAAAATTATATTTTGACCAGTGCTCGCAACTTGGCCGATCGGGAAGAAGGATTACGTGCGAGTTCTGCCTCTGTTGCCGTTATCGGTTTTGGTGTAAGTATAGTGCAAAAACTTTGTTGCGATTTAAAAAAAGTTTTGACGATGCGATCTTCAAGCGAGTGAAAACTGATGCACACCATCCGCCCCTCAGATTTTAAAAATCCAAAACCGGAACTCAAAAATATTCGTATATTTTCAAGCTCACTATTTACCGCAATGCGGAGCGCTTGAAAAGTGCGTGTTGCAGGATGAATGCC
>JAHFBS010000093.1:0-986 GCA_023249895.1 bacterium
CGGCAAGCTTATCCAAGTCCAAGATAATGTCTGAGCAGCGAATGCTTTCATGATCCGGGGCAATGTCTGTGTGAATGGTGATGGTGGTGGTCGCATAACGGGCAATTACTTTTTGATACACAAAGAGTTTCGCTTGATTATACGGAGTCCAAACCCATTCATCCATAAAATTGAGGATACGCTTTTTTGGCATGAAATGATCAAGAACAAGGTCGCGGAATGTTTTTAATGATAGAAGCGCTTCGTTTGAGATTTCATTTATAGAAAGTTCCCAACTGTCTTTAGTTTCTACGTTAATTTCATCGCCGTTGTTGATGAGGTAGTCTTTTTCTGCACGTATTGAGATTGGTATTTGTTGAAAATGGTCTAGGCATGCAGTTTCTTTTTTACCCAAAGAATGATGCTGGCTGACTAAATCGAGCTCGACAATGTCGCTTAAGTCATTGAAGAAGGTTACATCACGAACGTCAGTTTTGGCCTGAATTGTTGGTGCAGCTTGTTTATGTGTATTGTTCGTTCTGACAATTGCGCATTCGCGTAATGAGATATTATCTCTTGCCTGATTCGGCATGCATGTTGCTAATATCGTCACGGTGACAAAAAGCTTAAAGCTAAAAAAAATTTTCACTTTTATCATTTTTTCTCCGATAGTTTAGTTCATCTTTTAATCATCAACCGTTTGTTGGACAATTACTTTTTCTATAAACTTCTGTTAGCCGGTTGATAAGTGTCTTCTTTTTATTAATTACAATTATACCATGTAAGACTTAAAAAATAAAATGGGTAGTTCTTTCTAGGCCACCGTATCTATTAAAAAGCCTTTTTCGTTGCATTTTTTTCCTAAATCCCTAATTCTGAATATCAATAACGATAATGCCGCCGGTGTCATACCGGGAATAAGCGCAGCATCAGCAATCGTTGCCGGTTTATACTTGAAGTATTTTTCTTGGAGCTCTTTCGAAAGCCCCGGTAAGTCTTTGATTTGT
>JAHFBS010000093.1:996-4360 GCA_023249895.1 bacterium
CGGTATAATCAATTCTTTATACTGTTCTCTGCGTAGCACTTCCGTTTCTTCGCGCTTTAAGTATGGCTCATACATGAACGTTGCTTGCAAAGTAATAAGCGCTCGTTCAGATAATTGTCCGGATGCAAGCTCTTGCACAATGGCCTTGAAATTCGGCTCTTTTGTGAACAAATCTATCAGCGGTCCCGGCTTGAACTTAGTTTTTAATAGTTCAATTGTATCTTGTATCAATGTGCGTTCTACGCAAAAATCTGCATATAGTTTTTCGTCTATTAAGCCTAAAGCATATGCTTTGTCAGTTAATCTTAAAAACGCATTGTCTTGGCGTAATAGCAACCGACGCTCAGCGCGTGAAGTAAACATGCGATACGGTTCGTCAACGCTCAAATGAATTAAGTCATCAATCATAACGCCGATATAACTTTCGTTGCGATCAAGCACAAAAGAATCTTTTTTATGGGCTTTGAGGTGCGCGTTAATACCGGCCATTAAGCCTTGTGCGCCGGCCTCTTCGTATCCTGTGGTGCTGTTAATTTGTCCTGCAAGGAACAGCCCCGGGATGGCTTGAACTTCAAGTGTTGCATGAAGTTGATTCGGATAAATAAAGTCGTATTCAATTGCATAACCGAGTTTTGTAATGACTGCATTTTCAAAACCGGCGATAGAGCGAATGTATTCTTCTTGTACGTCTGCAGGCAAAGAGGTTGAAATCCCGTTCGGGTAAATTTCTTCATTACTCGCATCTTCAGGTTCCACAAATACATGATGCGATTTTTTGCTTGCAAAGCGTGAAATTTTGTCTTCAATTGAGGGGCAATAGCGTGGGCCGATGCCTTCAATGTTACCGCTATACATAGCGGATTTACTCAAGTTATCGCGAATGATTTCGTGAGTTTTTTCATTCGTGTGCGTGATATAGCACGGATGGGTATTCGTAACTTTGTGCGGATAGAATTCAAAGAGGTAATCAAGGTCTTCGCATTCTTGGTATTCCATTTTTGAATAATCTAAGCTTGTGTGCAAAAGGCGAGCAGGCGTTCCTGTTTTCAAGCGACCGACACGCAAGCCGGAAGTCCTGAAAAAATGTGCCAAAGTTTTAACTGCTTTTTCGCCGCGGCGTCCGCCTTCATAATTTTGTTGGCCGATATGGATTTTGCCGTTCAAGAAAGTGCCTGTGGTTACAACAACGGCAGGAGTTTCGATAATTGTGCCGTCATTCAGTTCGACGTGTGTAACTTGGCCTGCATCATTGCGAACAATGTTATCGGCTGTGCCTGCGATAAGAGTGAGGTTCGGGGTCTGCTTAAGCATTTCTTGGCTTAATGCGCTGTATGCATACTTATCGATTTGCAAACGTAGGCCTTGCACGGCAGGGCCTTTACTTGTATTTAGCATACGTGCTTGCAGATATGTTTTCGTGCAAAGCTTAGGCATCAATCCGCCCATTGCGCTAATTTCAAAGACCAAATGACCTTTGCCAATGCCGCCAATTGCAGGATTGCAGGGCATTGTGCCAATTTTTTGTATATCAAGTGATATGAGGGCAGTTTTTGAACCCATACGAGCTGCGGCATGTGCAGCTTCAATTCCTGCGTGACCTCCGCCTATTACTACTACGTCAAAGTATGAATGTTTCGTATGCATTTATTGTGCCTAAATTATTACATGCTTAAAAAAGTGTCCCCGGATGTGTATCCGGAGACTAGTTTACCGAGTTAGTAGATACCAAGCAAGTATTGGTTTTTACTAAACCATATAACACACCATTTCCCCTTGCCTGTTTGGGAATAAAAAGAATAGTCTTTTGGCTATGCGCTTATAATCTGCTACGAATAATGCGTAGGACTTCAGCTTGGCTTATAGCAGATGGTTTTCTGCACTCTCTACGAAATTCCTCGAGACCTTCTCGGATCAAAGCAAAAGCTTCTGCGAGTTTAAGGTGATAGGTTTTTGTAGGATTCTTGTCTTTAATGTCAATAACTTTGCGGTATTGCGGTTTAATTTCAATGGCGATGTCGTAAGAAAGTGCATGCTTATGGGCCAGCGCCAATTTAGCGTCGATTTTTCTAAAATTTTCATCAGAAATAATCGTATCAATGATGGGCTTGATGTGCAATGCGACTTTGGTAGCGCTTGGTTTTCCGTCAAGTGATTTGTTAAGAGCATTGTGGAGTAGATCAAAATGATTTTTGAGCTCTTCACATGTATCGAGCAGTATGTGGAGCAAATTATTATAATTGCTGCCTTCAAGGTGTGTTCCCTTGAGGTTTTGTGCTTCCAAGCGGATTGGGGCGATAAATAACTTATCTACTTGATCGATCGTTGTCTTTAATTTTTTGCAAAGGGCGCCAAGTTTTTCATTGCTTTTAGGTGATAGACCTGAAAGCAAACCTTTGAACAGATCAATCGATTGTTCGAATCTGGCAAAAGCATCGCGGATAGAAGCTTCAAGGAGCGCCTGTTCGTTGCATCCGTCTACGATAGCTTGCGGTGTTGTGTTGTTATGCGCAACAGTGTTTAATGAGGTCAGTGAACATGCTATAACTAAAGCATGTAACGTTAAAAACTTAGAATTCATAATAAATATCCTTATGTTAGTCAAATAATGATAGACTCTTCATTTGATATTACCTAGTTTAAGTGGATGCTCAATTTAGTCAAATGCTAACCGAAATGATCGGCTGGCAGGTGTGTTTGAGCGTTGGCTGTCACCTGGGGGCAAAAAATTAAGGTGTTTTTAAAAAAGAGTGATCAACCGATTATAGTAGGATTACGATGATTTATCATATATCAGTGTATTTAAAATCATATTGGTCAATTTTTGGCACATTTGGCTATGTAAGTGTCCGCTCGATCGTCGCATTGTTGACGACGCTTGGGTGCAGCATTTGGTTCGGCGACAAGTTTATCAAGGTTTCAAAGCTTTTTTTTCGTTCGAAGTCCAGGGAATTTACCCCTGCTAATCATAGAGCAAAGGATGATATGCCTACAATGGGCGGGCTATTTATTATAGCCGTGATTTGTCTCAATACCCTCTTATGGTGCAATCTTGCAGATATCAAGGTATGGCTCTTTTTGCTCTTATTGCTCGGGTTCGGCGCCATCGGCTTTTGGGATGATTGGTACAAGATTCGCTATAAGAAGGGCATATCGGCTCGCTTGAAGTTTAGCCTGCAATGTGTTGTTGCGCTTATTGTGGTTGGAGCTCTCCTTGCTACAGGTGCAGATTCTTCGGTTTGTATACCGTTTTTCAGGCACGCGTGTTTTTCGTTGGGTGCATTTTATCTGTTATGGGGACTCGTAGTTATAGTCGGGTGCAGTAATGCGGTCAATCTTACTGACGGGCTGGATGGCTTGGCAATCG
>JAHFBS010000094.1 GCA_023249895.1 bacterium
TGATGGTAACGTTTCGGGTACCATCTCATTACAAAAATGTGTGTGCGTCGGCAAAAATCAGACAATTAAGATTACCGGCAATGCTACCATCGATGGTAACGGCGTATGCATTTACTTTAGCACCGATCCTCGTGCTCAATTGACCATTATGCCTGATACCATTTTGACGCTTTCCAATGTTTGCTTCTGCCATATGCATCAAGATGTTCTTGATATGCGTGATGGTTCGCGTATTAAGATCGAAAATAATGTCCACTGGGGCATGATCGAAGATATGACCTTCTCAGCCAATGCGCGTATTGAAGTTCTTGATACGTATCTTGGTGCCAACGTCTTTACGCTGTGCGGAGAGGTAGGGCGTGCAATTTTCAACATCAAACCATCACTCCCTGTATATGAAGATCAACATTCTTATGCACGACCAAACCAGACGTTTATTCTTGGTCATAATACCTTGCAACTTGATAGTGCTGGTGTAAGTGGTTTGGATTATATCTATTTTTATAATGATCCTGATGTTGCAGGAGCAATAGCATTGTCAGGTAATTCATCTGCTGATGTTGATAGCAATTATTGGGCACACCAAGTATACCGAGAAGATGATCCGCATACGCAGCCATTCATTGATCTTGTTGGTCAAAATGATTATGGTACCGCAATGAATTTTGTGGTCGAAGGATCTAATAACGACTTTGTGTTGCGTAAAGATGGTTTGGTCCTTGGTGGAAGTATTGGGTTTGGTTTTGAGGTGAGCAACGAGCTGCATGTTCATTTCAATGCGCCAGAGTTGTATGACCCATCGGATACGCCAAACGAAGAACGTGCCAAAGCTCGAGCAGCCTATGAAGCAATGGTTGGGGTAAATCCAAACGAAAACTTCCCCTTTGTGATTTTGTCTGGTGATCCAGGAATTTATGTCTTCTCGCTTGATGGCTTGGCGTACCTTGATTTCTTTGATCATGCATGCGCGGTGGTAAATGAAACAACTAATGCATTTGCCGTTGACGCAAATTCAATGTTGACCTACAACCGCCTCTGGTTGTTATACAATCCCGTCAAACAGTATTCGCGTATTTTCAGAGCAAGCGGCTTTGAACTTATAGGCGAGGGTATTGATCCATCGTTTATCCGTATGCCACGAAGCGAATTCAACAACAATGTGCTTCCTACTGCAATTTACAAACGACGTTTGCAAGAAAAGGCACAATTGGCATTAGAAAAAGATGCTGTTGCTCAGAAGGTCAAAAAAGAAAAACGGGATAAATATCTTATCGTTCCTCAGAACAAAAAATCAAAATCTAAAAAATCAACTCATCGTGACATAGAATTGGGTGATGAAGAATTGCGCTCGATTGTGCCAATTGTGCAACCGATACGTGCCATTCATCCTCCGGTTGATCAATTTGGTCGTGTCAAATATGACCAAGCAGTCTGGACCGAGGTTCAAGGCCATGATTTGAAGACGAGCTCAGGCTTGATGCCGATGTCTGGTAACATTGGCGCTCAGAATACATCGATTAGCGATTTTAATGTGAGCGCGAGCATTCCATTCAACCTTTCGTTGTTGGGTAATACCACTGTTCAATTGGGTGCTGATGCAAGTCTTGTAAGCGGTACGCATATCATTAATATCACGGGAACAGGTAACGTTATTGAGCTCGGGACCTATGCTTTGAGTATTAGTGCGGATACGTTCTATTTGGATACTGGTGCAGAAGTAACCTTCGTGTTTCCTGCCGATGGAGCTAAGTCGCTGACGATTAATCCAGCGCGAGATCCCTCAGTAACCTTTGATATTGAAGATCGTGCAACCGTCACCGTTTCTGGCCCAGGTACAATGTATCTTGCCAATGAAGTTGTATTGAATTTCAAGATGGTAAGTACGACTCCTCGTCCTACCTTGGTACTCACCAACCGTGCGACGATGAGTGTTCTTGCACATTCCTACGCACGTATCCTTGGTATCGGTAGTGTTGTTACCGAAAAAGGTGCTGGCATTGTATTGAATGCAACATCAGGTCAGCTCGTAACTGGTCAAGAAACTGCCTTTAATGATGGTATTCCAGGACATGCTCTATCAGTCGATTTGAATGATATACAGTTCCGTTTTAACAATGGTGGCCGCTTGGTTCTTGGCCAAGAGGTTACTCCTGATGATGTGCGTATTCCTGCGCTTGCTGCACACTTCTCGGTTCTTTATGCCACGTCATCGATACGGTTTGATAACGGAGCAACGTTATATGTTGGTCCTGGCGGAGTATTTGAGGTTAACTGCCTTAATAATGGTTCAACGGTTACTGCGGTGCGTGGCAACATGACTGAATTTGCAATTAACCATAGCGCGCTTTTTGTAATTGGTAGTGGAATTTTTGCACTTGGTGAGAACCAGGGTGTTATACCAACAACATTCTCCTATGATGGCCTTAATACCACGATTAACTGGTATTCAAATGAAGGGCCTGGACTGGTTCGTTATGTTAGCTATGACTCACGTTATCCAAATGTTACCGGCCGTATTACCACTGGTTCAGGTGATGTGTTCAGTACCATACCAGCGATGACGTCCAAGCGATTGATTCGTGCCTTGATGAATCAAGATCCTACTGATTTGACCTCGAGCTCGTTGCTTGATGATAATGCAGGAAATCAAAAGATATGGACTGCTGCTGGATATCTCTCGAATGCCTTACTTGCAAATGATGTGATTGATGGCGAAACAACACAAAGTGATGGATCGATTTATGTAAATGGACACAACAGCCAGACCGGAATTGCCTTTACCATTAATCCATTTGGTGTTCGTAAAGATATTAAATAACGTGGTAACGAGTTATTACCAAAGGGAGACACATGAAGAAATTGAGCTTGTGGTTATTCCTTGCGGCCTTCGCGGTTGGCGGCTTATGCACGGCTCGCGTCAGTGATGACGAAGCGTCAGAGCGAAGCGCCCGTGAGGCTCGCAGAGAACAGCGCGAAAAAGATCGTGAAGCGCGCAAAGAGCAGGAGCGTATTGAGCACGAAAAACGGGATGCTGAAAAAGAGCAACGTAGAGCTGAGCGTAAGATGCGTGAGGAGCAGGAACGTCGTGACCGTGCGCAACGTAGAGAAGAACATCGCCAACAGCGAGATGAACGTAAGGCAAAAATCGAAAAGCCTTTAAAGAGTGATGAGGAATCGATACGCCAAGAACATCGTGAAAAACATCACGATTATCAGAACAGACAAAAAGAAAAGACGACGCGCCACCGTTTGGAACGCGAATCTAAGGTACGACGTGGTGAAGAAAAATCAAAATCGCGTCATGAGTCATGCCTCAAGAATTATTCAGAAATGAGTGCATTTTGGCGTAATAAACGTCATGAGAAGTATGACAAAATTCACGCCAAACGTGCTGATCGCGTACAAAAGATTGCGCAGTGGACGAAGATGCGCAAAGACATGTTGCATGAAGATGCTGCTGCCGGGGCATATGCCGATTTGTACAAATCTCCTACTTGGCCAACCAGCGCGTTGTTCTTTGAGAAACCAACATTGCTCAATATTTCACTTGATTACAAATATGCCTGCGATTGCTATGGATCATCGGGACAAGGAAGCAAACATAATATTACCAAGCTGACGTATGGTGAAAAACCAATCAGGGTTAAGGATATTTTGTTAGCAAGCAAGTTGGTAAAGCGGCAACCGCCTGAATTATTTCAGCGTGATCCTATAGAAGGC
The DNA here is from genome assembly GCA_023249895.1 of bacterium. Classification (GTDB taxonomy): domain Bacteria; phylum Babelota; class Babeliae; order Babelales; family RVW-14; genus UASB124. The sequence continues at coordinate 3,721 of JAHFBS010000094.1, forward strand.
GCTTCTGACGATAACTACAATAAGTATTTGTATTATCTGGCTGATGAAAACATTAATCTCAAAGGACGTGCCGAATCATGGGGAATGTCATTTGACTTCAGCCGCTATATTATCAGCAAAAATGTTGCGATTGGTTGTGAAATTCCTGTGGCATACAAACGTAATCGATTGAGAATTCACACCAAACTTTCTGACGCGGCAATTGAGCCAGTTTTCCCTGGTAGTAGCGAGGGACAAATTAATGATGGCACCTTTGGTCCCCTTGGAGGCGCAAATGCTAATGCCTTTTTGCGTCGTTATGGAGCAGACTTAAAACATTTTGTTGACGATGTACTCAATGCCAAAGGCATTTATCAGCTTGGTGGCTCGACTGTTGGTCTTGGCGACGTAGCAGTCTTTATCAATGGCCAAATGAATTCTGCTTTGTACGACAAGCTGGTTGTTGGCCTCCGCGCTCAGTTCCCTACCGGAAAAAAAGCAGCAATGCACAAACTCTGGGCTCCTGATTTGGGCAATGGTGGATTCACTGAAATTTCTGGTTACGGTTCAGTACTCTTTAGCTGTACCAAATATTTAAATCCACACTTCTTAGCCGATGTTTCATTTGGTTTGCCAGC
>JAHFBS010000095.1 GCA_023249895.1 bacterium
AGTACCATTCTTCCTATTCCGGGCGGGGTGCGATTAATTTCTGGCGATGAACAACATTGTGGTTGGTGGTTGTGGTTTTCAGATTTCCCCCTTGCATGGTCAACGACGCAAAAAGCGTATGAATGGACAACTGAGCTGTATCGCACGGGTGTTTGGTATCCCTGTTCTATTGGTAAATTTATGATTAATAAGCAGATAGATGATAAATGTGTCAGCGATATATCATTTATCTTTGATGCAGAATGGGTGGATGAGCAAACGATTGTTGTTGCCTGGGATACTATGCGTGGTTGTTATTACGTGTGTCCATTTTCAATCAAGCCAGGTGCTCTCCCTCCGGGCTAAAACAGCATTCTTTGCATAATTCTTCACTTTTATCCCCTTAGTTAGGTACGATCTACGATGGAGATTGTGGGTATCAGGTTCTTACTGAAGGGGGACGTCCATGAATAAACTAGATAACTTCCTGGACAAAGTTGATCGCGCCATCGAAAAGGGAATTTCGCCGCTGTGGAAATTTGTGCAAAAATATTTTGTCATTTTTAGCAGCTCGCTCTTACTCTTTTTGTTGATTATCTTTTTGCTCAAAATTTATCAGGACACCTCCTCGGTTCGTATATCGGTTATGCGTGAGGATCTTGAAGTTTTAGAGCAAATTCTTAATCGTATCGATAAAGAGTGCAATATTTTAAGTGTGCGTTCCAAGGGCGCAGATCTTGATTTTTTCACGGTAGAAAAATTTGTTGGCTCTGCTGTTGGCTGTCTTAACTTAGCCTACCCAAAGAACTGGCGCGGTCCGTATTTGCAGCAAGATCCGACCATCGATGGTCGCTTTTATGAAATTGTGCGCGCGCGTGATGGTTATTTTGTGGTACCTGGTCAAGGAGTGCGTCTTCCCAACGGTATGGTGATGGGTAAAGATGTCATCGTTTCAGACAAGGTACATATTGGCGAACTCATCAAGCCCGGTGGCGCACTTAATTACAATGGACGAGCGCTTGGCGTCAAACTTAATTTTAAAATTGGTGATTGGAGCTCGCGTCCTCCTGCAGTTGGCAAAGAACCAGTTCCTGCTGATACGGTTGAAAAAGCAAGCACGATGATCAAAGAGTTTGCCGAAGCGCTTCCGTATACTCAACGACAAGAGACTGTTAATGATTGCAAGGCGGTCTGAGTTTTGTTGATATAGAGTGAAAAACACCGGCCGGGGCTTCCCGGCCTTGTTTTTTTGTCCATTCTTGTCTCTCTTCTTAAAGCGTAGTACACTGCGCGCGTCATTTTTGATAATAAAAAGCAGGAGCTTGTTATGACATTATCGTTTTCTGCAGCAAAAAAACTTATGGCCGCAGTGCTTATGGGCGCTTTATATGCACCGTGCATTGGGGCTGAAACTGTATCATCATGCGATGATTCATATGTTCTTGAATTTGCGCGTAAATATAGCGATCACGTTGAATATCTTCATTATGAACGCGGTACTGCTAAGCTGACGTTGTATGCTAATCCCCAAACGCTTGCTATTGTTGTGCAAGTAATTGGTGGGCTACTTATGAGTGGAGCGGGGGCAACATCATTATATCTTGCCAGCGGAATCAATGAACAGTGCCGTGATATCGATATGATAACTCGAGCAACGTTTGGCATTATTGGTATGTTCGAGATGGGGTTTGGTGTATATACATTTCTAAATGGGCTTAAAGACTATTCAATGAAATCAAAAAAAATACCGTATATCACCTTAGATTCTGAATGCCTGATGATTTGGAATGGTGAGCGTATTTGGTGGCGCGATGTCGATCATATTGAAATTTCCTCCGAACAAGAAACCAATACTACTAATGTTCAATGGGGGAATTCGGGTATCTCAACGAGTCATGGAAAGACAACAACCACGCGTACGTTACATCTTATTGATAAATACAACAGCGATTTATTGCTAGTCGGCGAACATGATTGCTATCTTCCTATAACCTTTGATCAGTTTCGCGGACTTGTTGAACACTATATTGCTACGTACGGTAGCCGCCGAGTACAGTAAATACAAAGGACGAATATGTTGAGATCAAAAGTGATTGCAGGATTGCTGCTTGCGGGCGCTTTAAGTAGTTCTGTCGGCTGCTCTACGGTAGGTGCTCAGAATGGTAGCGTGCAGATTCTTGTTAATCATGATTCTATTGACTGTATGAGTTTTGAAAATGACAAACTCATCCTCTATGTAACACACAGCCATAAAACTGCCGCCATAATCAAAGCATTAGCTGCTCTTGCTGTTGTCGGCGGCGGATTATGGGGAGCCGCAAGCTTGGTCGAAGCTCCGCCGAGTTATGATGAAACCATGGGTTCGACGGGTTCTATTCCGCATAAAGCAAAAATTCTAGGGATTGCTTTTGTTACCGGTGCTGTGAGCGCTTATCTAGCGACGTCTGCATATGATGATGCCACGTCTCCAAAAGATCGCATTCCGTACATCATGCTTGATGCCAACGGACTTACCCGTTGCGATGGCATGCATCTAGCGTGGAACGATTTTGAGTACAGCGATGCAGTAGGGGCTGATGAACGGCATCCTATTTTTGTTAAAGGAAGTAATCTGACGCTTGAGTCGTTTTATGATACGGGCGTGCAGTTGCCCATTCCGTTTAAACAATTTCGCATGATTGCGGTGCAGTATCTTGCTGCATGCGGCAGATAAATATCATCAAATAGAATAAGACAAAGCAATAACGTTGCCATTGTCGCCTTTCTAAATTTATAAAATATTGCTTATTTGTGACAATATTTATTACGCTCATATACGTCCCCCGCCATCATAGTGTTGGTCATAGAACAAAAAAAGGATCACGCGATGAGGCAGATGCGTTGGTGGATAGCGGTGGGCGTTCTACTTTTTTCTTCTCATTCATTACTGTACGCAATGTGGCCTTTTGGCTCAGCGCAAGATCCGGTAAAAAGAGCGGTTGATGAAGCCCTTAAAAAAGTCACTGATCATTTAGCCTACGTCAATCAAACATCAAATACCGCCTTACTACGATGTAATGAAGCATTGGGTCTTGCGTATAATTCCTCGCTCAAATCTACGGGAGCGTTTCAACTGGCCAAAGACGGAGAAAAGCTTTTACAAGAAACAGCAGCCGGGCTTGAGCGGGTCAAAAATCTTCCTGCCAATTTAGAGCAACAGGCAAAAAATGCCGGCGTAATGCTTGAGCGTAAAGCAGAGCAGTTGTGTACAGTGCTGCGCGAAGTGCTCAAAGAGGAACGGGGCATCACGCTTGATGATCGCATTAAGATCGAACAATCAAAAAGTGGCATCTATGAAAAAGTTGCCATAGCCGTTGAATCAGAAAAATGGAAACGCGTGCGTGAGTTGCTGCATGATACACGCCTGATGGTCAAAATCGGCGTTGCCATTGTTGTTATTGCGGTTTGTATCTATCTCATTAAATACACATTGCCCTTAGTGCTGCATCATTTTACACGCCCGCGCGTGATCAGCGAAACTTCCCGGCGTGGATGGTTTGAAAAAAGTGACCATCACGCATCATCAACGCACCAAGATTTAATTTTTACTCCCGAGTTACAGCAAAAACTTCAACAGTTGCTCAAGCGGGTGCAAACAGCACAAAAATACAACGAAGCGCTTCCTAATGTACTTTTTTATGGCGATCCTGGAACGGGCAAAACAGCATTTGTGCGTTTATTAGCCAAAGAATCGGGCCTCGATTATGCCCTTACCTCCGGTTCTGAATTTGCAAAAATTACCGATCTTAATGAAGCCACAAATGAATTGCGCAATCTTTTGCGGTGGGCGTATGAAAGTAAAAAGGGATTGATTGTTTTTATTGATGAAGCCGAGTCACTTTTTGCGCATCGCAATTTGCATGCAAGTTCCAAAGTGACGCAAGATTTTGTAAATACCTTTTTATCGCTTATTCCCGATCAATCGCAAAAAAAAGTAATGTTTATTTTTGCGACCAATCATCCCTTCAAACTTGATGATGCTATTACCAATCGTATCGGCATGAGTGTTGAATTTACGCTACCGTCGCAGTCTGAACGTCAAAAAATTCTTACGCTTTATATGGATAAAGCGGCACAAGAAAATAAACAGGCCCTGGTGACTATTTCTTCTGAGGTGCGCCAAGCGCTTGCTTCCTATGCCAAAAATCTTACAGGCTTTTCACCGCGTACGCTTAAATTTCTTGCTGAAGAAATAGTGGCACGTGCGCGACGTATGACATCACTGACCGTGACGATTGAAAATGTTCAGGCAGTTATTGATGAGGCACAACGAACCAAAGAACAGTTTGTACGATGGG
>JAHFBS010000096.1:0-1736 GCA_023249895.1 bacterium
TCAAAATTAATCATGGCTTGGGAGTAGAAAAAGTTCAAGAAAGTGACATAAGAGAGCTTATCGCAGTTCTTGAAGTCTATGCAATAAAAATTCCTGCAGCTGGTATGAGTGCATTAAAAATTACTATTTTGGCAACCGTAATAACGATTGTTGTGCTTTTGATAGTAATATATATTGGACCTTTTGTCGTAGATAAATCGGTTTTATTTCTTCGGCAACATGTTATTCAGCCGATTATTTTTGGGACGACAGCTGATGCACAACAATCATTACAACAGCTTACGGGCGAGGCTGAACGATCAATGCACCGGTTGGCAGATGGCGCTGCGGCAAATCTTGGATTTTTTCCACGTATGCTTGCCTTTGGTAGATGGTTGCAGCCGGGTCGGCAACAAGCAGCACAATGAGTAGCGCCACAACAACGGCAGCCTGCTCAGCCGCTCGTTCATAATGAAGTTCCTGATTTTGGCCAGTAGCGAGAATAAAATTCATCCATTTTTTTGTCCTGATATACTGACCGCGTTGGTTGCATTCAAAAAATTATTTTTCTGGGTACCACGATGAATAAAAATACTGAAACAAAACAACGCGGGAAGTTAGAAATCATTGCAGGCTCAATGTTTTCGGGTAAAACCGAAGAACTGATGCGCCGCCTTAAGCGCGCTGAGTATGCCAAGCAGCAGGTCCTGACCATCAAACATCATATCGATAAGCGTTATACCCAAGATCATATGTGTATCGTTTCACATGCCGGTAGAGAACGTGGTGCGTTTGTCATTGCCGACGATGCCCAAGGTTTTGAAAAAATTCTAGAACTTGCGCAGAGCGATGTTGAAGTCATTGGTATCGATGAAGTTCAGTTTTTTAGCACCCCCATCATTGAAGTTATTCAATATCTTGTTGAACACGGTAAGCGGGTAATTGCTGCAGGGCTAGATCTTGATTTTCGTGGTGAGCCTTTTAGTGTTATGCCAACGTTGTTAGCGCTTGCTGATGATGTTACCAAGCTCAAAGCAATCTGTGTGGTCTGTGGCCGTGATGCACAACATACGCAACGTATGGTGAATGGCCAGCCAGCAAAATATAACGATCCACTTATTTTAGTCGGCGCGGCTGAATGTTATGAAGCACGGTGTCGTAACTGTTTTGTGATGGAAAAGCCGGCGAAGGTGTTGCCGCATACTGCGACAAAATCTATGTGTGAATGTGCGAGCTGAGGCAGTACGTGTCCAAGTCAAAAATTTCTTTTACCTGTACCAACTGCGGCTATATTAGCATCAAATGGGTTGGGTGCTGCCCCAACTGCAATGAGTGGAATAGCCTGATTGAGCAACAGCAGCAGTCTCCTATTATGGGCAAATTTACGGGTGGAAACAGTGGCGGACAGGTGGCAGAACTTGTTTCGTTGTCACAAATATCGCTGACGCCTCAAAACCGTATGGTAACCGGAATTCGTGAATGGGATACCGTGCTTGGCGGCGGTATTCTTCCCGGATCGTTTATTATTCTGACGGGTGATCCAGGGATTGGAAAATCAACGCTTTTATTACAAGTGGCAGATGCTATAGCTGCTGATCGCACAGTGTTTTATTTTTCATCAGAAGAGTCTCTTGAGCAGGTCAAAGGTCGAGCTCTGCGACTGGGGATTAGTTCTGAAAATTTATTGTTTTCTGACCAGGCGTGTCTTGAAACAATTGTTGCAACGGCGCACCACGCAAAGCCGGCGCTTGTCGTTG
>JAHFBS010000096.1:1746-4287 GCA_023249895.1 bacterium
AAAGAGAATGACATTGCCGTACTCATTACCGGACACATCACCAAAGATGGCGAGATGGCTGGTCCCAAAGTGCTTGAACATATGGTTGACGGCGTCTTTTATTTACAGGCAGAAGATCGCTGGCATACGCGCATCTTGCGTTCAGTTAAAAATCGTTTTGGTACGATCAATGAAGTTGGCTTTTTTGAAATGCACGAAAAGGGATTGGTTGAAGTTGCCAATGTGAATCAGCAATTTTTAAGCGAAGCATCCGGCGTTGCCGGTGCTGCATTGGTGTGCTGTATGGAGGGATCGCGGCCAATATTGTCTGAAATTCAGGCGTTGGTAGTTGCATCAAAATTTGGCATCCCTCAGCGGGTGGTGACGGGACTTGATCCCAAGCGCGTGGTGCTTATCGCAGCAATTTTGGAAAAATATCTGCAAATCCGTTTTAGTGCGCATGATATTTTTTGCAAAGTGAGCGGGGGGCTTAAAATTCGTGAGTCTTCGTCAGATTTGGGAATCGCTATGGCGTTGCTTTCAAGCTACTTCCAGCAAGCACTACCAGTTCGCTCAGTTGCTCTTGGCGAAATTAGTTTGACGGGACAAATCACACCGGTGAATCAGGCGGTAGCCTGTATCAAAGAAGTCGAAAAATTTGGGCTTGAGCGCATCTTTGTCGCCCAAGCCCAACAGAGTAAAGCCAATTGCAAGGTGATCGGTTTTAAAAATATTTATGATTTGTTGCAGTTGTTTCCTGAAGGAACGTGACCGATTGCCTCATTTCCCCTCCGCTGCCGGTTGTTGCCACGTTTCGCGAGCGGCTTTGGCTTGTTTTTCTTGCAGATTACGTAAGAAGTCTGACGAGTGCCGCATGCGTGATGCTGGGCTGGTTACTTTTTCGAGTTCGGTGATTGATTCTGGGGTGATGGAGAGAGGGAGTTTGGAGTCAGGTTTGGTTTTTGAGAGGGTGTATTGAGCCATTGCGTAATAGTATTCTCTAAGGTAAGGGTCTATTTCCGGCGTTCCAAAAGTAACCCTTTGTTCTTCTTGACAAAATCCGCCATAATCGGCCATTTGTTGATAAAATTGATTGTTAATTTTAAATGACGCACGACGTTCATAGCCGCCGTCTTTGGCTTTTTTAGAAGAAATAATAACTTCATTGATGGTTTTATCTACCCCTTTTATTTCGTCAATAGAAAAAATTTTGTGTGCATCAATTACCCTCACTGCGATAAACCAATTTAAAACGTCATCAACGTTCCAATAACTAGAGGATATTTTTTTGATTTTATGTGCAGCATCGCCAGGAATCATGGATATAATGGCTTCCATGCGTTCGGAGTTGATAACAAGTTCGAATGGAATTTCGCGAGCATATAGTAAGAGCGCGCGTGGATTCAATGGAGAAATGATATCGATATTTTTTGATCCAGAGCGCAGCTTTTTAGATTGAAAATAGATGTCAATATTAAGTATGGGTTTTTTGTATGTCATTGCCAGCATCGGACCGATTGAAACAATCTCATTTTCGTCTGCAAGAACAGAAAACCATTCAAGTCCAGGCAATTTGATTTGAGGTATGGTAGCCCAAGAAGCCGCCGCTTTAGAAACAGCTTTTTTGACGGATATTTGAGAAACAGTGCTTACTAAATACTTGTAATCAATGGAATCTGCTTGAGTAGCTTCAGATAAAAAATCATCAAGTTTCATTTTCTTTGGGCGTTCGGTTGGCGCGTCAGTGAGTGCATTGGTGATGATGGTAAACGGATAAGTATCATAAATCAGTTTGTTTGTATCACGATAAATTTTTTCAGCATTTATGCCTGCAGCGTAACAAGAAACATAGAAAAGAAGACGTGTGGAAATTTTATCCCTAAGAAAGCTTAGTACATGAGTACGAAATAAATCTATGGGCATACCAGCAATAATCCCTCTGGCCGATGGCTCGTCACTCATTTCTCCATGCCCGGAGAGATAAATAGACCAAAGTGGTTGTTGAATATCAGGTTCTTCAGAAGATTGTTCTAAATAATCGGTTCTAGTACAAAAAATTTTATCCAATGATTTGGCGAAGGATTCCGGCGAATTTTGTTGAGATGAAGGGGTTTGTTGAGGAACTTGCTTACTTGTCATGTGATTTACTTTGAGTCCAAGCTTAAATTCCGTGATGGTTATTTCGCCCGGGGATTGAGTTTTGATATAATTTTCTGCTAAAGAAAGATCTTTAAGATAATTTTTATGAAATAGTAAGCATAGATTAGGCTCGATTCCTTTAATTATCCAATCTTGCCACTTTATGGTTTCTTCGATTAATTTAGCTTTTTTTGCAAGGTCTTGTTTAAGAGTAACAAGATAAACTAGTGATTCAGAGGCGATGATTGGGCTTGCATTTTGACTAAGAGCGGTAAGAAGATCGACCGTAATTGCACCTACTTTTTCTTGAGACATTTCTTTTAGTTCACTATCATCCAAAAATACTAGCAACCCGCGGTAAATGGGGGCTTTTTCTTCCGCTGGTTCTGCCAGCTTAAGCGGTTCGAGGTACGTTTTGCCTTT
>JAHFBS010000097.1 GCA_023249895.1 bacterium
ATTCATGCAGACAAGATCAATGTCATAACGGTGTAATAATTTTTTGATGATCACATCAGGTGATCCATAAAAAATAAATAATTTTCCCTTTCGTTGCACTAACTGTTTTTTTAAATCGATAAGTGATTCGATCATAAATTGCACGGCATTCAAGCTTCTCAATCGATTCCGGTTGGTAACTTGTTGTGGATCAAAAATAAAACACGGTATTACGCTGTCTGCTTTTGTGAGTGCTGCAATAAGCCCTGTATTGTCTTCAAGACGGAGATCACGTCTAAATATAAAAAGAGCTCGATGATAAGAAGATGACTTCATAACTCTCCCTTGTTCACGTGAACGTTAACGTTTCTTTGTTTGCTCCCTTGACCTTGTCGATCGCACGATGGTATAAGTCAAGTGTATTTTGGTTTTATTACAGGAGTCAAAGCATCTTTGAGGTTTGGATCTTGGTCTTAATTAGAGGAAGAGGGTGTATGAAGCTACTTATGCAAAGGACGCAACGCACAGGTGCGTTGTTGCCGTTGATCCTAATGATCGTCACAACATGTTCAAACACCCCGCTCAATAATATTTTTGATACACAACCAATTTATAACGCGTTAGGCACCGACAAATTTTATGCCAAACGCGAGCACTGCGAAGGCCGTTGGTATATATCACCGTTCTATCAACACACAGGAACCGTACGTAATGGATGCGGCAAAAAGACGCACGCAGGCGACAGGCTTGGCCAGTGGAATATGTTTGGACTCTTTTTTGGATCCGATGCCATACCACATGGCAAAACAATGGCGAATTACCCTGCAATTTTAGCAGCACGCACGGGAGCGCACGACGTCACCAACAGACCTCAATTAGCTACCCCTTCACGCTATCGCGGAGGCGTTGATCTAGGACAAGAGATTGATCTCACACTCGAGAACAATTTCAATCCTCTCAACGATACGTTTGCGTATATCTCTCGTCCTGCAAAATATGAAAAAGTTGGCGTCCGTACCCAGTTCAACTTTGATACTAAATGTGGCCTTGGAGTTTCAGCGCGGGCCGGCGTTGTTGATGTCAAATTTAAAGTCAAGCGTATTATTCTTGAGCAACAATTTCAGAGCGATATCAATGCTACAAGTGCTACGCTTGGTTTTCGATCTTCTCCAAAGATTGAGCAAAAAGCAAATCCTGCATCGCGCGACTCACGTACGGTAATTGATGACCAGCAAGATACCAATCTGCCACTCATTTTACGGTCTTCTACCGAAGCTCAACAAGATGCCAAAGATCTTTATGCTGCTCTTTTTGCCGATAATAAACTAAGTGCCATCAGCAAAGATCTTGATCTTAATTTCACCTCAACCTACGCCTACCGCAGCACCAATGCTGAAGATATCCATCTTCAAGCCTATTGGCATATCCCCATTGAGCTTAACGATGACGATGGCGATCTTGCCGTTGTTGTCGTTCCTTATGTTGCCTTTGGCGCATGGTTCCCAACGGGCAAAAAAGCAGACCTTACCGATCCCTTTGTCGTTCCAACGGGCAATGATGGTTTCTATATTTTGACCTTTGAAGGCTCAATTGCCTTTGACTTCCCACTGATTCCTGAAAACCAACAAAATTTACAGTTATGCGTTGGCGGCGGTGCTACAACCGCACTTGATACCCACACACGCACCGCACGACTTCCTTCAACAGGACGATCGGACTCCGGCATTGAACCATCATCAGCAACCGATTTTCAAACCGGTTTTTATCCATGGAGCACAACCATTCGTCATAGACCGGGAACCACGTGGTATTTTAATGCTTCGCTTAAAGCCGGAAAATTCTTGGGCGGACTCTCATTCTACGGCGATTATATCTATACCCAACATCTTAAAGATCATGTCCGCATCCAGGAACCTTACGCCGACCGAAAAGCATCGTTTGAAAGCTGCCTTGGCCGCTATAAACGTGATACCACATGGAAAAACCAACAATTTAACGTTGGATTTGATTACCAGGTCGCACGAGCTCTTTCGCTGGGAGGAGCTATACAGTGGCACCTGAGCGGCGAGCGGGTCTTTAATCCAACCACCATGATGGGAAGCATAACCTTTGTCTTCTAGGCGCTTTTGACAAAATAGGCATTTTTGCGTAAGATTCTCTAGTTGTTTTGTCGAAATACATTTTCCCTTTGTAAGGATGGTGTTCAACGGTTATGTCAAAAGCATACAATATTGAAATTCAGGTAATCGGAAACCTGGAACGAAGCCTGAAACAATTCAAAAAGAAGCTTGAACGCGAAGGCGTTTCACGCGATATTAAGCGTCAAGTTTATTTTGAACCGCCAACACAAAAGCGCCGCAAACGTTTGATGCGCGCGGTCAAAAACAACATGATCAAAATGTACGAGAGCGAACTTTTATAACGTAGAGCTCGATGGCAACAAAAACCGCCAGTGATATCAAAAAAGAACGTCGCAAATCACTCTTTTTCCGCGAAATGACACAGCTCATCCGTGAGCTCGCCGAAAAAGAATTGGTTGTCGCCGATATTTTTGTCTCCCAAGTTGATATTTCTCCCAACTCTGGTATTTGTTATATTTATTTTTCGACATACAAAGAACCGGGCGAAGAAATTTTTAACCACGTGCTTGACACACTCAAGCTCTACAAACCATCGCTTCGCTCATCATTTGCAAAGCGCGTCCAAACACGCTACGCACCTGAACTTGTTTTTCTCTACGACAAAGCCAAAGAAAAAGAACGCCGCATTAACGACCTGCTTAACAAAGTCCACGACGAACTCAGTGACGAAGAAAAAAAATAGGAACTGCTTATGTTGGCACAGCGCAAACAACCAACAGCTTGTCCTGCTCATGCGCTGACTCCTGACACACTTCGCGCGTCGCTCAGCTCGTTTCTTCATGCCGAAGCAGATGCAATTCTATCCCTCATCAATCATCTCCCCCCCCAAGCTCTAACACTTGTCGAATATCTTCTTAACGTACACGGCAAAGTTATTTTTTCTGGCGTTGGCAAATCGGGCCTTGTTGCTCAAAAACTTGCCGCCACACATTCAAGCCTTGGTATTCCTTCATTTGCACTTCATCCCAGCGATGCACTACACGGTGATATTGGCGCTCTTCAACAAGGCGATATTTTTATAGCACTTTCAAAAAGTGCTACCGGCGATGAATTCAATCAGATTATGCCTATTCTTAAATCACGCGGCATTACCACTTTTCTTTTATGCTGTAAACATGGCGTCTTGTGCGATAAAGCCGATGTGGTTATCACTTTGCATGTTGAACGTGAGGCCTGCCCTTTAAATCTGGCACCAACCAGTAGCTCGACCGTCATGATGGCCTTTGGCGATGCAGTTGCACTTACCGTAAGCAGTTTGCGCGGCTTTAGTGAAAAAGATTTTGCACGCAATCACCCAGCAGGAGCGCTTGGCAAACGATTACTTCTCACGGTCGCATCGATTATGCATAAAAATGATGAGCTTCCCCTCCTTCTTCCAACAACCCCTTTTAAAGATGTTCTTATCGCTATTACGTCAAAAAAACGTGGGCTTGGTATTGTCGTTGACAATAATCACGCGCTTCGCGGTATCATTACCGATGGTGACTTGCGACGTGCCTGTGAGCTTGGTCCTAGAATGTTTGATGCTTGTGCACAAGATATAGCAACTACACAACCCAAATTTATTGCACCTCATGAATTGGCCTACACCGCACTGCTTGTTATGGAACAGCACAATATTACGTCGCTGGTCGTCGTTGAAAACGAAAAAGTTGTTGGGCTAATTCATATTCATGATGTCATTAAGGCAGGGCTGTGAACATCACACTTTCGCTTATTGTTTTTTTGGTGGGGCTTTGTTGGGGATCTTTTTTAAACGTCGTCGCTCATCGCTTTATTCATCGCATCAATATTTTCAAACCACGATCACACTGTCCTTCATGTAACCATACAATATTTTGGTATGACAACATTCCCATTTTTTCATGGCTCTTGTTGCGCGGCAAATGTCGCTTTTGCAAAGCAACAATTTCATGGCTTTACCCATTCACCGAACTTGTCACCTCACTTATTACCACACTCTTATTTCACAAGATTATGGTCAAACCTTACGGTCTTTTCGATACCGATATTGCCATTCTCAAGGATGCGTTGCTGGCTGATGCGACGCAATCATTTATTACCTATATGATTTTTGTCAGCGCACTTATCGTTGCATCACGTACTGATCTTGAGTCGCTTTTAATTCCGCAACTGTTCACTCTTTG
>JAHFBS010000098.1 GCA_023249895.1 bacterium
ATATCGAATCGATTACGTTTTCTAAATTGCTAACCGCAATTGATGAAAACAAAGTTCAATCGATTACCATTCAAGGTCAGCACGTCCAAGGTACCTATACCGATGGCAAATATTTTGATACTTACGTTGTGCCTATTTCAAAACTTTGGGAATCCTTGCACGAACATAAAGTTGATATCAACGTCTATCCAGATCAAAAAGAATCATGGGGTTGGTATGTTCTACCGTTCCTCTTTTTGATTATATTTGCCCTCTTCATGTTCTACATCCGTCAGTCGCAAAATGGCGGTGGAGGCTCTGGCGGCAGCGGCAAAATTTTTAATGTTGGCAAAAGCAAAGCGCGCTTTTTTTCGCCTAATACTATTAATGTCACGTTCAAAGATGTTGCAGGTAACGTTGAGGCAAAAGAAGATGTACGAGATATCATTGAATTCCTCAAGAGTCCTGAGCGGTTTGAGCGTTTGGGCGCAAAAATTCCACGCGGCATTTTGCTGACCGGTGCTCCAGGTAATGGTAAAACATTGTTAGCCAAAGCCGTTGCCGGTGAAGCAAACTGTCCATTCTTCAGTATTAGTGGCTCTGATTTTGTTGAAGTTTTTGTCGGTGTTGGCGCTTCGCGTGTACGTGACCTATTTATGCAAGCGCGTCGCCATTCTCCTTGTATTGTTTTTATTGATGAAATTGATGCAGTTGGTCGTCAACGAGGCATAGGTCTTGGTGGCGGTAACGACGAGCGTGAACAGACGTTAAATCAGCTGCTGGCTGAAATGGATGGTTTTTCGACCGAAAAGGGTGCGGTTATTGTACTTGCAGCCTCAAACCGTCCCGACGTTTTGGACAAAGCTTTGTTACGTCCAGGTCGTTTTGACCGTATCATCGAGGTTCCTTATCCCGATCTGACGAGCCGTGAAGAAATTCTAAAAGTTCATAGCCGTAACGTAAAACTTGATAAGGCGGTAGATCTTTCTAAGCTTGCTCGTGGAACCGCAGGGTTTACTGGCGCAGACCTTGAAAACCTTATTAATGAAGCGGCCTTGGTAGCCTCAAAGGCAAATGAAGATACGGTTACCATGCAAGCGTTTGAAATTGCACGTGACAAGATTATTCTTGGTTCCGAGCGCAAATCGCTTATCATTACCGATAAAGATAAGAATATGACGGCATTTCATGAAGCCGGCCACACGTTACTCAATGTGTTGTTGCCTGATACCGATCCCCTTCATAAAGTAACAATAGTTCCTCGTGGACGTGCATTGGGCGTTTCGTGGTCACTGCCAGAACGCGATAAATATTCGCAAAATATCAATGAAATGAAGGCGCGCATTATTATGGCCTTTGGCGGCTTACTTGCTGAAAAGATATTTTTCAATACCCAGACAACTGGTTGTTCCAATGATATTGAGAAGGCAAGTAAAATAGCACGTACCATGGTACGTCGTTATGGTATGTCTGGCCTTGGCCCTATTGATTTTGAATATACCGAAGAGCATCCTTATTTAGGCCGCGATCTTCAGAATGCCAAAGAGTTTTCTGAACATACCGCTCAATGTATTGATGAAGAAGTAAATAAGATTATTCAGGATTGCTATCAGCAAGGTGAGAAGTTGTTGACCGACAACAAGGACAAGCTTGAGCTGCTGGCTAAAGAATTGGTTGAAAAAGAAACCTTGCAAGCAAGTGAAGTCTACGAACTTTTGAGCATTGAGCCGCGCGAGAGTCATAGTTTTCACGAGGTCTAAGCAAAGATTTTCAAGTTGAATTTATGGTTGCAGTAAAATTCTGGCAAAATCTTTTAAAAGTATACATTTTTGCTAGACTTAAAGAATGCGTCAGTGTTTTAAACGTGAAAGGAATATTGGACATGGCAAACATATGCTTGGTCTGCGATAAGCGTCCGCAAGTTGGCAACTTAGTTAGTAATGCAAACAATCGTGTCAAACGATGGATTTATCCTAATGTACAGGTGATGCGATTCAAGCTCAAAGGGCAGCGGACCGTTCAGCGTGGTGCCGTTTGTACCAAGTGTGTTAAAGCTGGCAAAATTGAAAAAGTCATTTAAGGTCTCTCCATGGCAAATTTGAAATCTGCAAAGAAAAGAGCTCGACAAAATATCGTACGTCAACAACACAACCAGGCTCGTCGATCTGAACTCAAAACGTTAACAAAAAAATTCTTTGATGCTGTGGATACTCAAGATGTTACACAAGCAAAAGAACTTTTGCGCAATGCTGAATCAAAAATTGCACGCGCCAAAGGAAAGAAAGTTTTGAAACCTAACGCTGCCTCGCGCAAAGTAAGCGCCATGGCAAAAAGACTTTCGGCTCTTGAAAAAAAGAGTGCCTAGAGTATCTGCCTAGAGGTGGTGTCTATTAGCGATGGAAATCGTGAGAAACCGCAAAAAGGGTGAGGACGTGATATGATGAAGTCGAGCGAGCTGCTCTTAGTCGTCGATTCAGTAGAAGAGGCGGTTAAGTTTTATACCGAGAAATTGGCCTTTGACGTTGCCAGTCTCGAAGTAAGCAGAGAGAACCCCAATACATTAGCTGCGGCGTACCTTCGCAAGGGCAAGTGCTTTATCAGCTTTAAAACACCTCAGGTCGAAGAACTTGCTGAATTTAGTTTCATCAAGCGCTGCGCAAGCCGTTGCGTTGGCCTGCGTGCCGAGATGAAGAAGGGCATCGAAAAGTACTTCCAACGTTGCCAGAAAAAGGGTCTTAGAGTTGTCAGTGAACTCAAAGAGACTGATGGCGTTAAGAGCTTTGCGTTGCGTGATCCCTTCGGCGTCAAACTCATTTTTGTCCAACCTGCTGATGGCAAATCTCACGTAGGTTCAGATGTTGCGGGTAGGTCAATTGAGCTTCGCGGTCGCAAAGAGTCTGATGTTGTTAATGAGATGGTCGAGCATCTGCGTACGTTTGGCATTTTGCGTCGAGCGGCCAAAAAGTATGCAAAACTTAAGATCAAGCACATATCCAAATAGTTTTTAGACTATCAAAGATTAAGCGGCGTGGTTTTTACCACGCCGCTCGTATTTTTTCTACACCAAAATTATGAATGAAATTATTCGCTGATAATCGGCAACGTGATGTTCAAAACGGCCTTATCCAGCGTTATATAATCGCTATCTTTAGTTGCTCCCAAATGAGCAAGATCGACATTGTCAGGCAGATCATACTGAATATTGACTTTGCCATCTTCACAACTGACGGTGCGGCCGCGACCGTTTTCGTACGATGATGAGGTAAAGACGTGATGCGAGTGAACGACAGATTCTGAAACTATCTGGTGGCCTTTGGCCGTTTTTTTCTGTTTGGTGCTTGTTGTGGACTCTGCCGTTTGATGTTCGGCGGTTATCTCAAGCATTTTGCGTGTTGGCGCATCTTGCTCTTCGGTGGTAACAAATTTTGCTTGAATTTCTTCTCGCGTAAATCCAGGAAGATGCACTTTGATGACTACCGAAGAGTTGTCTTGTGAGAGTGATTCTGTGATAGCAAAACGTGGCTCCTGTTTATGGCGTGTGGCAATCTGCATTTTGTGCTTGAGGGTAACCATTTGTTGGTTGAACTCGTGCATATGCTGTTCAAAAAGGTTATCAAACTCATCAAAGAATGTGCTCATTTGTTTGAGCGATGCGTGGGGTGATAGTTCAGGAGTGGCATCCTGAGCGCTTTCTTGCTGCGTTGGTGTAGTTTTTTCTTGTTGAATATCATCGCCTGCGTAAACGTTAGTGCCCAGAAGCATGCTTAACGTACAGACGTGGCAGATATGTCGCTTGTGCATAAAATATCTCCTTGTATGAAAAAGAACTTAAACTTTAATTTTTTTGCAGGCCACTTTTAAATCATTAAAAACTTTCAGAATATCAGAAGAAATGACCTTGGTTTGTCCTAAAGTTTCAAGAAAATTGGTATCGCCGCGCCAACGGGGAAGCAGATGAATGTGAAGATGAGAAGGAATTCCACCGCCACCTGCAATGCCCAAATTGATACCAACGTTAAATCCTTCAGCCCCTAAAACTTTGCCAAGAATTGGTACGGCTGCTGTAAGCGCCTCCATCATCTCGGTGCGTGTTGCTGGTGTCAATTCATCAAGTTCGGCATGATGGGTGAGTGGCAAGATAAGCAGATGCCCTGCATTATAGGGATAGCGATTCATCATGATAGCGCAGTGCTTGAAGCGTTTGATAATAAGCGATTGATCATCATCATGATCTGCACATTGTTGGCAAAACACACAATTGTTTTTTGCCAGTTTTTTGTTA
>JAHFBS010000099.1:0-777 GCA_023249895.1 bacterium
TTTTCATTGTTGAAGAGTTTGTGCCATCAAAAACAATTTATGTCGATAACAAACCTTATGATCCAACCATGCGTGTTGCATTTGTACTTTTTAATCATAATGGCGTCATGCAGATCAATTTTTTAGATGCTTACTGGAAACTGCCAGCGCAAGCGCTCAATGAAAGAGGGTCAATCACACAACGACACAAATCACACATCGAATCGGGCAAACAATGCTCAGCTCCCGTGGACACGCATGATTTTGAGATAGTAAAAGAACAGCTGTCTTTGCTTTTACCCCAAATATATCTTAAAATACTCAGCCAATACGGAAATGAGGTAAAAAAATAGATCCTATTTTTTTATGGAGATGGAAAGTTATATGAACACCACATCACAACGCTTAACATTTACAACTGTTTTATTCTGCACAGTATTTTGCTGCAACAACCTCTGGAGCATGCAAAATGACGGAAACTCTGCAAAACGAAGAAAAGTTGAAGCCACACAGCAAGATGACAATCTGGTAGAACGAAAACTCCAACAAGAATTTAATCAAAAACTTATCGATGCAATTGAAAAAGACGATATCACGACAATCAAAGCTATGTGTGACATTACAACACGTCAAGATCTTATCGAATCCTTCCATGCCGCGCCACATGAACTATACAATATCATCACCTCATTCCTCCCTCCGGTGAACCTCAACCTACCAACCAAACGTAACGAATTCGTTTTACACAAAGCAGCAGAGAAAGGAAATCCTGTAATCATAGACATTCTTATAAATGCT
>JAHFBS010000099.1:787-4193 GCA_023249895.1 bacterium
AAATGCTGGCGCTGACCTTGAAATTAAAGATCTATTCTATAATCGAACTGCTTTGCACGTAGCAGCAAGTAATGGAAATATTGCTGTTATTCTGATACTTCTTGTACATAATGCTCAAATCAACGTTTTTGATGCTGAAAGAGAAACACCCTTACATAAAGCAGTTCGCAATACCCATACAGATGTTGTGCGATTGCTTATCAAGCACAAAGCAAACCCCTTTATTTGTAGCAAACCTCTAATTTTTTATCCCATTCCTTTGCCCATGCAACAAACCCCACGCGATGTGGCACTTCAACAGATTCGCACAATTGACGACATGAGAACCAATACTATTGTCTTCTATAAAGCCTACGAAGATAATACCGACGAGGATATGATCTACTCTAAGAATATCCATCGGATCAACAAAAAACTACTCAAACAGTATGAAGAATATTGTCGTATATATACTCTCCTTGAATCCTACGAAAAAACGTTAAAAAATTAATACCACCCCCTATTTAAATGATGAATCCAACATTCTAACACTTGCTCATTGCCACCATGGAAAAGAGAAAGTCTAACATGAAGAAAAATTCACTTTTGAATTGTGTTGTTATTTTCTTTTGCATCATGGGGCTTTCGGGAATGAATTGCCAAAATCAACAAATTCCATCAGGCGATTCACTCTGGGGCGCTGCCATAAACAACGATGCCGCTACCATAGAAAAAATCATTAAATTAGGATTACCCGTCAACCAACTCTGCGGCGACTCTTTGCGAACGCCGCTGTACTGGGCTGCTGCCTTTGGCAGTACTGATGCTGTTCAAACACTTCTGGACGCGCAAGCAGATCCTAATGTGAGATTCATCAAAGATGATGAAACGCCTCTGGCTATTGCAGCAATAACAGGATACCCCGATATCGTTCAGCTTCTACTTGAACATCATGCAGATAGCCATATGAAATGCCAATGGGACCCGGAACGAAGCCTTCAATTGCCCGATCAAACAGCGCTAGAATGGGCACTCAAACGACGCTCTGATTTGCAAAAATTTTCAACGGGAGGTGAAGATACCAAAGAACTTTACGCAGGCGCGCTTCAAAAACTTGATGAAGTTATAACTCTACTAGAAGAACACGAAAGATAACTGGACCGATGCTTAGTTTCATGAATAATCGCACTCGTCATATTACAACAATCAGTCTGTATATTGTATTGTCCGCCACAACAACACTCTTTGGTATGAGAGAAGAGTCACGGGCAAAACGCCAAAAATTATCTTCAGGTAAAACAGAGTACTTTCAAGAACTTAATCAAAACATAGTCGATGCACTTGAACAAAATGATCTTGAAATGGTAAAAAGATTTTTTATCGTATCTCCAGCACAAGAAATAATTGAAGACGGATTCTTCACAAGTCCCGTCGACCTTTGCGCAATAATCAATGAGTTCATTCCATCAGAACTTAATTTCAATATCCCAACAAAAACAGGGATTCCGGTACTCCACACAGTAGTAGAAAAAGAAAATATCGCTTTGGTAAAAATGATTCTTGCAACTAAACCAAACCCAGATATGCGTGACAAACTTCATAAGCAAACTGCGCTACACATAGCAGCTCGCAAAGGAAATATTCAACTTATTAAAATACTTATTGATGCAAATGCCGATATAGATGCATGTGATGGCAGTGGAGAAACTCCTTTACACAAAGCCGTTCGGCACGCCCATGAAGGAAGTGTTGAACTGCTTATTAGTCAAAATGCAGATCTCTTTATCAAAAGCAAACCAACAATTACCTATCCAACATCAAAAACTCCACGGGAATTAGCCATCCAACAAATAGGCAGAGTCGAATCACGACAAACCAGGTCAATCAGCAAGAATGAGTTACATGAAATATATGAACACATAATCAGCATACTCGAAAAAGCCGAAGCCACTGAGCTTGATCCTGAGGTTGAATCTGATGACCTTGCCAACCAACTCCTAGACGCCTAAAAACGCTCATTCGGCTCTCCAATTTGCTTTTTTTGAAAAAATCGTTATTTTTAGCGGGTTGACTTTTTGGCATTTAAAACGCCTATATTCCCTACAATCTTCTGGTTAAAAAACCGGTCGTTGTGGGGCTTTTTTATACCTTTATTAGGAAATACCATGAGCACATTCCGTGCATCGCTATCTCGCATCCTCCCTATTGGCATAGCAATCTTTGCCATGCTTTTTGGTGCGGGTAATATCGTATTCCCTCTTGGCCTTGGCCGTGAAACAACATCACAGGCTTTTTATGCCATTGCCGGGTTCCTGATTACGGGCATCCTGGTACCCATTCTTGGACTTGTCGCAGCATCATTCTTTGATGGCTCATACAAAAAATTTTTAAACACTATTGGCACGATACCGGGATCATTTGTTGCTGGTATTTGCATGCTTCTTTTGGGACCTCTTGGCGCAACGCCTCGTTGCATAACCGTAGCCTATGCGGCAGTAAAGTGGCACTTCCCAGAACTTTCGATCTTCATATTTAGTCTTGGAGCAGCCGCACTTGTTTTTGTCGCCACTATACGACGGGGCAAAATTGTAGAGCTTCTTGGAAAAATTTTGGGGCCAATAAAGTTAGTACTTTTACTTTCGATTGTTGTTATAGGGCTCCTTTCACCCGTCACGCCACCACCATCCGATCTTTCCTCTTGGAGCAGTTTTCTTAGGGGTATCATCGAAGGACTTGGTCCGCTTGATCTCCTTGCAACAATATTTTTCTCAGGCCTTATTGTTAGTGCAATCAAAGCACAAGCCGCTCAAGAAGAATTATCATCAAAAGCTATTCTTTCAATTGGGCTTAAAGCAGGAGCTCTTGGGGGATGCTTGCTCGGCATTGTTTATACCGGTTTTTGCCTATTAGCTGCAAAATATGGTTCACAAGTTCACTTTGTTCCTAAAGAACAACTACTGAGCGTATTAACGATGTATGTTGTTGGGCCCAAAGCAAGTTTGCTTGTTAACGCTACCATCACCATTGCCTGTATTACCACAGCTATTGCGCTCACCGCAGTTTTTGCTGACTTTTTGACCCATGAGGTTTTTCTGGGACGTATTAATTATCGTTATGCATTGCTTTTGAGTGTTACCACAACATTTGCTATGGCAAACTTAGGATTTGCAGGCGTCGCTCACGTCATTGAGCCATTTGCAGCTCTCTGTTATCCAGCACTTATAGCACTCTCGTTGGCTAACATTGCCCATGCACTCTGGGGATTTCGCTTTATTAAGACCTCAACATTTACAACATTTATTGTTACGGTTTTGCTGACGTATTTTCCCCGCTTTTGGTAAAACCAAAGATCAAAACTACCCACCCGATAACAACCAAAATCGACCATATCATAAGCCATGTCAGTGTAATAAGGCGATACAAAAAT
>JAHFBS010000100.1 GCA_023249895.1 bacterium
TTTTGACATTAACCTGAGCGCCTGCTGCAATAAGTTCATGCGCATATACAATATTATCATGTCGTATAGCGCGCATTAACAAGGTATTACCGTCATTATCCTGTGCATCAAGCGTATTATTAATACCTGCTTCAACAAGTGCTTGTGCATTGTCTAAAAGATTGTAAAGTCTTGCATTTATGAGCGCCTCTCTTCCCTGATTTTGAAGATCTGCTCCATGACGAATAAGCAACTGTACGATTTCAAGGTTGGGAAGGCTTGCGGCTTGAATTAAAGGCATTCCCCCTTCCTTATCTTGGTTGTTGACTTCTGCTCCTGCCTCAAGAAGTATCCTGACTATTTCAGCGTTCTGGTTCATTACGGCATTCATTAAAGCCGAAAGATTAACGCTATCAATGGCATTTGGGTTAGCTCCTCGTGACAAAAGGTCTTCAAGAGCTTCTGTGTCACCATCTTCAACAGCATCAATTACTTCATCGTTAAAACTCTCATCATATTCGCGCATATGCATTGGGTGACGATTTTCATCTTGGTGCACCATTTCATCGACGATATCGTCGATGTTTTCAGCGACTAACGAATTAGTGCTAGCGGCAGCGACTTCTGTTGTATTGGTTTCTATATCCATAGGTTGTGACGATGAACCATCTTCTGTGGACGTTTCAGTTGTTGGTTGATCATCGCGTTGAAAAGCCTCATCGCTAAAAAGATCATCAGGAAGCGGCGATTGTTCAGTTTGATTACTGTCAACGCGTGTTTTTTTCGACTCACTTTCTTCTGAACCGGAATCAGGCTGATTACGTTTCATCGCATCACTCTGTCCACATAAACCTGCAAAGGCGCAGGCAAGAATAAGATGTTTAGTTACTGTTTTCATAAAAATATCTTTCCAAAAATTAAGTTAATTACCGTTCTTGTCTTGTTGTTCACCGAATAAAAAATCATTTATTGGACCATTGATAAGATCGAGAGGGCAATCGAACCATTCGTCAGCAGCGGCATCACGAATTTCTTGATGTTTTGCTGCAAGAATTGCTCTAATAGCCACTGCATTATCACCTTGTGCACAATTGATGGCTAAAAGTCCTTCATTGTTTGCAGCGGTAACATCAGCTCGAGCGGCAAGGAGTATTTTTAGGATCTCGATATTTCCTGCCGTAGTAGCGAGTATCAATGGTGTATTGCCTTTGTTGTTGGCTAAGTTAACATTTGCGCCTGCTACAATGAGTGCTTGTATAAGATCAATATTTTTGTTGACGATGGCATACATCAAGGCTGCATTTCCATTCCTGTCCGGTATGTCGACATTTGCGTGTCGATTAATAAGTGCTTGTGCGGTGGCTACATTGTTGTTTCCGACTGCATATATCAGGGCAGTTCGTCCGTCTCTATCTTGCAGATTGATATGTGCGTGTGCATCAATAAGCAGTTGTAGGATTTCAATGTTTTCGTGAACAGCTGCCTTCATCAAAGGTGTAGTCATTTCAACCAGAGGTGACGCAATAGCCGTAATTGAGTTGTTAACATCAGCTCCAACCTTGATCAGCATTTCGACTATTTCAGGATTTTGATTTTGTATGGCGAGCATTAAGGCCGAAACGCCTTCATGTTCCGCGTCCGGATTAGCATCATTTAAAAGAAGTTCTTCAAGAGCTGCAGCATCATTATTTTTAACGGCCGTTATTACTTGATTATTGAGGCTATCATCATATTTAAGCGCTCTTGTAGGGTGACTGTCTTCGTATTGATGCCTCATTTCATTGGCTATAGTATCAAGCGTCATAGGCAGAGGTTGTGACGACTGATCCTCTTCGGTGGATGTTTCAGATGCCAGAGAAGTTTCGGTTTGATGCACATCATCTTGTTGACGAGACGCATCGCTAAAAAGTTCATCAGGAAGTGGCGATTGTTCGCGAGATTTTTTTGATTCGCTTGCTTCTGACGCTGAGTCAGCTTGCTTACGTTTCATTGCATTACTTTGGTCGCAGAGACTGAGTAAAGCCAATGCGAGAAGAAGTTGATGCGCTATTTTTTTCATGAAAACAACCCTTCATTAATTTAAATCTAGATATCTCAATTCAAAGTAATAATTGCACAATATACATTTAAAGCAATAATATTCATTTAGTAATATATGGTCAACTATTGCTCAAAAACATAGATAAATTGATGGATGTGCTAGGTTACACATAGAAAATATTGAAGCAAGAATTAAAAAAAACGTAAAAAAAGCTCATTACGAGCGCTTAAAATGCACGAAATTTGGGCAAAAAGACCAAAATTCATTATTGTTATAAGCTTTGTCTCGTTTGTTGAGAATGGCTCCTTGAAGTATGGGAGATTTTTCTATGGCCTATGATTTTAAGGCAGTTGAAGAAAAGTGGCGCGAAGTATGGCACGACCGCCCTTATTTTGCTACAAAAAAAGCTCGTACCGGTAAAAAATTCTATTGTCTTGATATGTTCCCTTATCCTTCTGGTTCGGGTCTTCATGTCGGACACTGGAAAGGGTATGTACTTTCTGATGTCTATGCACGCATGAAGTGGCTTGAGGGTTACAATGTGCTTCACCCCATGGGTTGGGATGCCTTTGGTCTTCCGGCTGAAAATGATGCCATCAAAAAGGGCCTTCATCCACGTTCAAGTACGGCCACTAATATTGCCAACTTCAAGCGTCAGCTTGCAACAATCGGCGCCATCTATGATTGGGACAAAGAGCTCAATACCACCGATCCTGAGTATTATAAGTGGACGCAGTGGATCTTTTTGCAAATGTACAAGGCTGGCCTTGCTTACCAAGCAGAAATGCCTATCAACTGGTGTCCGCAATGTCTTACTGGTCTTGCCAATGAAGAAGTTGTGCAAGGAGCTTGTGAGCGTTGTGGAGCAACGATAGAACAAAAGCAGGTGCGTCAGTGGGTGCTGCGTATTACCTCCTATGCCGAAAAACTTCTTGAAGGGCTCAATAAACTTGATTGGCCTGAACGCGTCAAAGCGATGCAGGAAAATTGGATTGGCAAAAGCCAAGGGGCGTTAGTTACGTTTCTGACTGAACAAAATGTTAAAATTCAAGTATTTACTACGCGTCCCGAAACCATTTACGGTGTTACGTTTTTGGTACTTGCGCCCGATCATGATCTTGTAGCAAAAATTGCCACGGCTGAGCAGCGTGCTGCGCTTGATGCCTATCGTGAAAAATTTTTGCATGTTACCGAGCGTGAGCGTGTCATAGACACCGAAGGTAAAACAGGCGTGTTTACCGGCGCTTATGTTACTAATCCGGTCACACAGAAAAAAATTCCCGTCTATGTTTCTGATTATGTCCTCAAAGGTTACGGCACCGGCGCCATCATGGCTGTTCCTGGTGGCGATCAACGTGATTTTGATTTTGCCAAAGCATTTAAACTACCAGTCATTCCTGTCATCAGGCCGTCACGCAATCTTGAAGAATATATCGCCGATGATGGCACACAGAGTAAAGCGTACGAGGGGGATGGCATCTTAATTAACTCTGATGCCTGTAATGGTCTTGATGCCGCAACAGAAGGTCGTGATGCACTACTCAAGCAACTTACGACGTTGGGTGTAGCACAGGTACAAACCGTATATAAATTACGCGACTGGATTTTTTCACGCCAGCGTTATTGGGGCGAGCCTATTCCATTGGTGCACTGCCCATCGTGTGGCGTTGTGCCGGTTCCTGAATCAGAGCTGCCGATTGCCTTGCCCGAGGTTGAGAAATATCAACCAACGGGTACCGGAGAATCTCCGCTTGCTGCTGTTGCCTCATGGGTCAATACGACGTGTCCCCGTTGTAAAGCTGCCGCCAAACGCGAAACCAATACCATGCCGCAGTGGGCAGGATCATGTTGGTACTTTTTGCGTTATCCAAATCCTCATCTAAAAGACAAAGCGTTTGATCCAGAAGACATGAAATATTGGCTTCCGGTTGATCTGTATGTCGGTGGTATTGAGCATGCCATTTTGCATCTTTTGTATGCACGTTTTTATGTCAAAGTGTTGCATGATCTAGGACATCTTCCTTTTGATGAACCGTTCACCCGCCTTTTCAATCACGGCATGGTGTGTATGAATTCTACGGTGACGGGCCGTGTTGAAAAAATGTCCAAGTCCAAAGGCAATGTG
>JAHFBS010000101.1 GCA_023249895.1 bacterium
GAATCGCATGAAGCCTTCCCACAAAAAACTAATGTTGAATGTGTATGGCCAACGCGTGAAGGAAGCGCTAGTTCATTTGAGGTGATTGTCTTTGAACGTGGGTGTGGTATTACGCTTGCGTGCAGTTATGGTGCGGCGTGTATAACAAGCCTTTTGGTTCAGAAAAATATCATAGCTCAAGAACAAAAAGTTGTACTCAACATGCAGGGCGGATCGGTAACCGCATGGCTTGATGCCGATGGCGCTGTCGTGTTGCAAGCATCCGCGCAATCTATTTTTAGCGGCACACTTCACGATCAAATAGTTGTATCAAAAATTCTTAATAAAGATGCTGTGCTTGAGCGCTAAATCATATCATATCTTACGTATTACTGACTTTTGATTATTAATCACCGTACAATAATTTTTAAAAGGTGGAAGAAGGACAAAGGAGAGCCAATCACGTTGGAAGAACTTTATGATGTCCAAGAACATTGTCGTGCCGTTAACGGTTCCCGAAAAATTCCGTGACATTTTTTGTCAGAATTACGCCAAGGCGACAGAAAATACTGGCCGCTTGTTGCTCTTTGCCGGCGATCAAAAAGTAGAGCATCTCAATAAAGATTTTTATGG
The DNA here is from genome assembly GCA_023249895.1 of bacterium. Lineage (GTDB taxonomy): Bacteria > Babelota > Babeliae > Babelales > RVW-14 > UASB124. The sequence continues at coordinate 613 of JAHFBS010000101.1, forward strand.
TAATGGGATTGATCCAGAAGATGCCGATCCGCGTCATTTGTTTGAAATTGCTAGTAAAGCGCGTATTGGCGCTTTTGCTACCAATCTTGGTCTTATTGCGCGTTATGCCCATGACTATCGCAATGTTCGTTACGTGGTCAAACTCAATGGCAAAACTGATCTTGTTCCAAGCTCAAACGCCGAGCCGTTGAGTCGTTGTTGGTATTCGGTCAGCCAGGTTGCAGATTTTAAAACGCAGAGCGGACTTGATATTGTGGGTGTTGGCATTACGGTGTATTTAGGCAGTGAGTATGAATCGCAGATGCTTGCCGCAGCCGCGCAAGCAATATATGACGCTCATCAAAATGGCCTTCTTGCCATTGTCTGGATGTATCCACGTGGTCGTGCGGTTACTGATGAACGCCATCCCGATATTATTGCAGGGGCTGCTGGGGTTGCAGCTTGTCTTGGTGCAGACTTTGTCAAACTTAATGTTCCTGATGCATCAGATGGTAGTAAAAGTGCGGAGTTGTTGTGCCAAGCGACGCTTGCTGCGGGGACTACCAAAATTATTTGTTCGGGCGGATCGCGTAAAACAACCGATGTTTATGTGCAAGATTTATACCATCAAATTCATGTTGGTGGTGCGCAGGGAGCTGCAATTGGCAGAAATATTCATCAACGAAGTCTTCCGGAAGCGCTTAAGTTGTGCAAAGCCGTGAGCGCGCTCATTTTTGATGGTGTTGATGCAGCAGCGGCACAGAAGCTTTTGAAATAAATTTTTCTTGAAAAAAAGGGGGCGGTATGAGCATGCGCCGTATTTATGAGTATGCAAAGTTTCTCAAAACACTGGCCAAAGTTAATGGTCGTCTCTTATGGGGCATGTGGAAACTTACCAAGCTTCCACAACCTGCCATAACTGTTTTTGGTGGCTCGCGCATTCCCCATGACAGTATTCATGCCAAAATGGCGACAAACCTTACCAAAATGCTTGCAGGCGACGGCTTTTCAATTATTACCGGCGGCGGGCCCGGTATTATGTCAGCCGCTAATCAGGGCGCTATAGAATTTTTAAAAGAATGTAATCTTGCGGGAAATTGTCGCAGCCAAGTTATATCGGTTGGCATAGGTCTTTTGCGTTTGAATGTTGAAGAATCAAATCCCTATGTGCAAGAAAACATTCAGATGACACACTTCTTTTCACGCAAGTGGTTGCTTGTGCGTTATTCAGTTGGCTTTGCCGTGTTTCCTGGTGGCTTTGGGACGTTGGATGAGTTATTTGAGATTGTGACCTTAGTGCAATGCAATCGTATGGCAAAAGTTCCTATCGTTATGGTTGATAAAGGATATTGGCAGCCGATTATTGAATGGATTGATCATCGTGCGGTTGCCTATGGCCTTGTCACCGAAGAAGATAAAAAAATTCTTACAGTTGTCGATACGGCAGAAGAGGCGTTCAAAATTATTTCTGAGCAATGTAAGGGATGCGAGAAATCCTTACTTTACAACGGTAATAATAATAACGGTCGATGAGTAGATTTAACGCAATGTATCAAAAAGCATAAACATAACACACAGCCCAAAAAGCATGGTTTTGATTACGCGTTGAGGTGAGAGATCCTCTATCGCTTGTTGATCGGCGTTAAAGCCATCTAAAAGTTTCTGATATTTCTCAATGAATTCTTGGATGTACGCGCAGCGAAAGCGGTGTGCAGGATGAGCATCTTCAACAGGTGTTAATTTTAAATGATCATCAAATGAATATTTGTATTGATTTTCACTTGTTGCGAGTGATACCAAATCAGCATGAATTTCACTATTAATATGTCTACACGATGGATGATTGAATTTAACATGGTCAATAAGAGTGGGAATTTGATTTTTAAAATCAAATTCAATCTGAGACTTTATAAACTCAAGTGAACCTGCAAGAATTGCTGCACAAGCAAAATAAAAAAAGACGCGTGATTTAACGGATCTCAATTTGTTTTGCAATAGGAACATAAGCGCTGCTGGTACTATGGTGGCTATAGTGAATTCGCCAAGAGAAATGTAATTCTCAATTGAGTTGATACGAGATGTTATGTCAGCAGCAAGCGTTTTATATGCTGCTTTATACTTATGGCGGTCGCCATACTTAGCGAAGCCGAAGTATTGAGTTCCATGACCCATCTCATGCCCCAAGGTAAAAATTAATTCATGATCGTTTTTTTCATCGTTTTTAATATCATCTATCCCAAGCACAATCTCATGTTTGCTAGGACTCCAGTGAGCATTGTTATAATCCAGTTCGAGTCGGACTTTCTTGAGATCTATGTCAATATGCGAAAGTAATTCTTGAAGTGCGTTATAGGTATACGGTGTTGTATCTGGCCCTATGTTAAGTTGTCCAGAGTCTGCAGCATCAAGAAGCTCTTGTCTCATTTTAGTTTCGCCCAATGTTTCACGTGGTGTCGGTGGTAATTCACAGGTTCTATTGAAGTCGAGCTTAAATGATCGTTGTGCTACAACTACGGTTTCTTCTGGGTTAACGAGAGAGCAGTGTGCACCCTCTGTATCAATGACACACTTTTGTATAAAACCATCATGACGTTCATGTCTAACAACGGTGGAATAGCTTGTTACTTCTTTACAAGTAATGTCCTGTATCGCATCTATAAGAAATTCTCTTCGAAAGGTGTGTAAGGCTTCAGACATTTTTTGCCAGGTTGAGGCATAAGATTCTGATTTGAGTGTTGGTCTAAATGATGCAACTGAAGGCTGTTTGGCGCTTTGTAGCGAGATTTGAGTTAACGGTGATATTTCTTTGCTGTCAGAAATTTTATCAGCCAAAAGCGACTGTGCCAAAATACTTGGGATATTGCATATCAAACATGCAAAAAGAATCCCGTATACCATCTTTTTACGCTCAAGATCGGTGCAGCATTTTTCTTGACGAGCCTTGGTTTGTGCCTTTTTAGCAGCAGCTTTTTTAATAAGGTGTTGTAACGCGCCATTGTTTTTAAGCTTTGCGGCAGCGCGTTGAGCAAGGTTGCGCTGGTGCTCATTGACCGTTGGCTTTGCAGCCATGATGGTAGAGTTGAAAAATCCAACTGAGATAAGTGTTAAAAGTGCGATATAACGTAACAATTTCATAATAACTCCCTCTAACCCCTGTAAGTACACAATAATTAATAAAAATTACAAATAAAAAATAATATTAAAAGTGTGGCATGGGTATAAAAATAGTCAAATGGTATAAAAAACGAGGTAAAAGAGGCGTTTTTGGGCTGTTTGAGTTGATATTGCTCAAGGATATTTTCAGATTGTAACTATTTGGCGGATTGCGAAGTGCCGGAATAGGGGTTGTTAGTTGTCCTTGGCGCCCTCACCAGTGGTGAAAATAAGAAAGTTCGTTATTTTCGAAAACCGTCAAAAACGAAAATAAGAAAAAGTTGGCTGTGTCAAAAGAATCTATTTCACAAAATCAGTGGGCGGAGTGGTTTGAAGCTTTTCAAATAGCGTTTTTAAATTTTACTCAGCCCGTTGAGTAA
>JAHFBS010000102.1 GCA_023249895.1 bacterium
CTTTTGCAATACCAAACGATCCACAACAACAACCAAAAAAAGTAGGATCGGCCGCTCACAAAACTGAAACAGTTCAACAACCAGTTGTTAGCGCAACTTCTACTGAAACAACGCCAACTAATTGTGAACAAGATCGTGTGTTTACACTAAAAGACATAGCAATACTTGGTGATGAAGAGCTAGAAAAACTTGCTCAAGAAGCTTATGAAAAAGCACACCAACACAACCACGATCTAGCATTAGCACCGCAACAACAAGATGAGAGCATAGACAAAGAAGCTTTTGAAATACCACTTTGTAGCCAAGCGCTTAAAGATATTCGTTCTAAGTACAAAGAAGAACACAAAGAGCCAATCGCTGCCACAAAAAACCCAGGTGCTTTTATTAAAGAATTTCTAGTACCAAAGGAAAGCGATTTTGACAAGGAGCTGTGCTTGAATCTCGCACCTCAACAACACTATTCTGAACAAAATGTCGTTGCACACCTACAAAATCTTTATAGTACGTTGGCTCACAATTTTCCAAGCTTTATCAGCGGAAAAGGCCGCACGGCTCTTCAACAAGAATTAAACAACTTTGAACTTGATGCAAAAAAATATGATCAGCTCAGCACTAAGCTTTATAAACGAGCTTTGCAAAGTGAGAACCCAGCAACGGCTTTCACATCTTTAGGAGAAATGTTCAAACAGGCGCCACAAGAAGGCTGGAAAAAGTTTATAGAGAATATACAACATCCCTACGAAATGGTGTTGTCACTCCCTCAACCGCCAGCCAATGTTACCATCAATCATCTTGGTGACTACGTACAATGGTATCTTCAAGATTTTGCGCCAAGCGCAGAGTGGTATGCAGTAGGATCTCAGATAAAATTCTTGAACGAGCTTTTGAAGACACAAGGATGCGAGAAAACGACTCAGCTAATTACCGATTATACAGACCACTATATTCAACCATCTCTAATAGAAGAACTTGGTGTCTTATAAAAAACTCTCAACACCCAACCCATCCCAACCTCAGAAGAAATAAATTCTTATGGGGTACCGGGGGGCACCCGGAAGAGCCCTTTTGCTCATTGCAAAGGGGCTCTTTCCATTTCTAATGTCCAGATGGTTGTAGCAAAGAACAGCTACTTGGTACGTGCGGTGTGAATAAGTTCGATTGCTTGTTCGACTGTTTTGATCTTTTCGGCATCTTCATCTTTAATTTCGATACCGAATGTTTCTTCAAAGGTCATGATAATTTCGACAATATCAAGTGAATCAGCGCCAAGATCTTTAAACGTTGATGCAGAAACAATATTGCCTGCAGGCATGCTGAGTTTTTCAGCGATAATGGCAATAACTTTTTGACTGGTATCTTCTTGAGAAAATGACATAGATAACTCCTGTAAATGCGTCCCCGTTCATACCCTTCGATACGATGCCTAACGGCATCACTTCCGCCGTCGCTAAAGCTATGGCGGACAGGCAGGGCGAACGGAATACGGCGGATGTATCGAGGAGGGCATGAACATTAATTTCAAGGCTTTTGAGAATACCGTAATTTCAAAAATTTTCTATATTTCACCGGTTACCTCAACAACCTATCCAACGATATAATCGACAGTGCCTGATGTCAAAACCAGAACAAGATGTGAATGATCGTACGAATATTGAAATGACCATTTTGGACTTGCTGAATTTTTATAAGAACAATGGACTTCTTCTGAAACCTGTTTCTGTGTAACATTTTGAAAGAAAGACGTTAATATGCGAGATCTTTGTCATCCCCGACGCCGATCGGGGATCCACGTGATGTGCCTGGATTCCGGGTCATTGCCCGGAATGACAAAGGACAACGCCCAAAATATCTGCATTAAAAACTGGTTTCAGAAAAGTTTAATGGCTTTCTCACCACAGTCATTCACGCCGTCGCCACGTTTACGCCAAGGCTTCGACGGACAGGCAAGGCTATGGCGGGCACGCTTGCCAACGCCAACCTATCTATCGTAACCAACAAAGCGAGATCAAAGGCTACAAGGGCTAGTTTATGTATTATTTGGCTTAATCAAATCGTCAGAATGACGGGAATCATTAGACTGCTGTTTATCGGAGCTTTTGGGTTCTTCCTGAATTTCTTCAAGATCAAGTGCAAGCTCAGTTTTTTCTACCTCTTTACCAAAGAATTGTAAAATTTGTTCAAGATCGGCAGGGGTACTGAATGAAAAAATCTGCTTAGTCGGCCATTCTCGCTGTAAAATTTTTGCAAATCCGTTACTAGGACCAACTTCAATAATCACGTCACACGATTCAAAATGCGCCATCGATGGCCACCATAAAACATGCGAACTGACTTGTTGAATAAGCGATTCTTTAAGTTCAGTATGTTCAGTAATAGGTTGAGCAGCAACGTTATTTATTAAGGGACGTGTCAGATCTTTAAGATCAACTTTAACCATATAGAGCGCTAACTGCTTACCAGCTTCGCGCATAAGGCGAGAATGAAATGCACCGGTAACATTGAGTGGATTAACTTTGGCACCGGTCATAAGAACTTCTTTAGTTACTAATTCAAGTTCAGGCAACGTTCCTGAAACAACGAGTTGTTCTGGCGCATCATAATTTACGATTTCAGCAACTTTGGTCATGCCGGTCGGATCGTCGTAACGGCGACAAATTTCGTTGAGAATATCAAGCGAAAGCCCAACAACGCCAATCATTGATCCTGGTTGTGCAAGAGCAGCGTCTTCCATAAACGTTGCTCGTTTTTTGAGCAAATAAAGGGCATCGGCAAAATTGATACCGCCTGCAGCAAAAATAGCTGCGTATTCTCCAGAACCATGGCCTGCAACAACATCGGGAACAATACCATATTTGGTATTCAGCAATGAATAAAGCGATGAACTTACTAAAAAAATCGAGGTTTGAGCGTTAACCGTCTCGCGTAACTCACGATCTGAGGACGCAAAACAGAGACGTACAAAATTCTGATCCAAGCATTGTGATGCCTGCTCAAAGCTTTCTTGTACGCACCGCTCTCGGTCGTATATTTCCTTTCCCATCCCAAGGACTTGTGATCCTTGACCGGGAAAAATCATTCCTATTTTCATGATGTCTTCCTACCTCGCTTTTATATAACCGCCATTTCCCCATACATCTCTTACCACTCAGGACTAATGAGCTTGAGACGTGCTTTTACCAGAAGCGCAAATCCAGATTGCTGTTTTGCGTCTGGTTTATCGTATTGCACAACAAGCTGTTGCCAATACGCACGGGCTTGCTCAAAATTACGGAGTGACCAGTAATAGTTTCCTAAATAATAAAGGCCTGCTTCATGAGCCGTGCTTGAGCGGTCATTTGCAAACTTTGTCAATGCCGCCAAACCTTCAGTCTGGAACTTAGGACTATCAATTTTCATTAACGCTAATTTCAATGCATAAAATTCTTGTAATTCACGGCTTGCTATTGCGGGCACTGTTGCGGCCATAATCGAAATGGCCTCATCAAGCTTGCCCAGATTTAAAAGAGCTTCGGCATAATATGCGCGGAAAAGAGGCGCGATACCTGCACTACTATGCTTGTGATAGCCGGTATCAAATATCTCAGCGACCTTCTTCCATTTTTCCGCATCGCTCCCAAATTCAATCGTTTCATTGGTTATTACGGTTTTGGCACCAAGTGGCGCATCATAATACCGCAATGCCTCAGAAAATGACTTTTGTGCCGATGTTTGAACCCATTCGCGATAATAGCTAAATCCAATAAACCCAAAAATTACTATCACCAAACCGCCAGCTCCGATCAGAAGCTTCTTGCGATTTGCTACCGCAGCTTCAATGGACTTATCAAACCACAAGGTAACTCTATCCACCAAGGGAATCATGTCTTTCTCCTGCGCGTCCTATCGCGCGAAAAAATGAACAAACATACATTTTTCACTCTACCAACATCACGCATTTTGTATATTAATACACAGATTTATGCGTATTTTGTACATATTTATCATTTCTATCTGTATTATTATTTCTACGCGAAATGTTCCAGGCCTGTACAATGGCCTGTTCAATACCTAAAGCACTCACATTACCATGGC
>JAHFBS010000103.1 GCA_023249895.1 bacterium
GTCCATTTACGATGCCATACGTTTCTTGCAAAACTTTAACGAGTGGCGCAAAGCAATTGGTGGTGCAACTTCCCATGGCGACGACGTGATGCTTTTGGGCATCGTACGTGTTTTCATTAATTCCGGGAATAATCGTGATATCTTCATTGCTTGCAGGCGCGGTGATAAAAACCTTTTTTGCGCCGCCATTGCAATGTTTGCGTGCATTATCGGCATTGGTAAAACATCCGGATGATTCAATAACCCAATCAACGCCAAGTTCTTTCCAGGGCAATTTTTCAGGGTTTGCTTCAGATAAAATTTTAATATCATGCCCGTCAATGCTTAACGCATGATTGCTCAGCGTGACGTTGCCGGGGAATTGTCCCATGACCGAATCGAATTTAAACAAAATATCAAGATTTTCAGGACGTGCTGGGCCTGTATTTATGGCGACAATATTTAATTTTTTGCGTGCATCAGGGCTTTGCATAACGCTGCGTAAAAAACTACGTCCAATTCTGCCGAACCCATTGATTGCAACGGTAATTGCCATGGTAAAACTCCCGTTATAAGCGGTAATCTCTTAACAAATCGATTAATGGCTGAACGCCATCTTTTGAACCGGTGTGGATGAATACGCTCGGTTGATAAGCGACAACTTCGTGAGCCAGTCGTGCTTTTGCTTCTTCATCGAGTAAATCAATTTTATTTAATACATAAATGACCGGTTGCGCAACTTCAAGCTCATCAAGCGTTTTTTGTACAACTTCAATATGGTTCTGCCATGCCGGATTGCTAATATCAACAACGTGAAGAAGCACTTTGGCGTAATGCAGCTCGTCTAACGTTGATTTGAATGCGGCAATAAGGCTATGAGGCAGTTGACTGATAAAGCCTACCGTATCAGAAATAAGTGCTTTTTTTGTGCCATCAATAAAAAGTTCGCGTGTGGTGGTATCAAGGGTGGCAAACAGTTTGTTTTCAGCAAGTACGCCACCTTTGGCAATGCGGTTGAGCAGACTTGATTTGCCCGCATTGGTGTAGCCAATGATACAAATGAGGGGGACGTTACTACTAATACGACGTTTGCGTTGAACATCGCGTGAGCGCTCAAGCGTTTCGAGGCGTTTTTGGGCCTGACGTAACTTGTCGGCAAATTGGCGACGCATTTCTTCTTTGGCTGTTTCACCGGGCCCTCGGGTCCCAATGATACCCGCCTGCTGTGAAAGTTCTCTTCCACGGCCAATCATACGCGTTTTCATGTATTCAATTTCAGCCATTTCGACCTGAATTTTGCCTTCGGCGCTATGGGCTGAATTTTTGAAAATTTCCAAAATAAGCTTTTCGCGATCAAAAATGGCGCATCCAAGTGCGCGTTCAAGATTGCGTTCTTGCAGCGTGCTTAAAAGCTCGGAAACAACCACCATTTCAATTTCGTTATCAGTACATACCTTTTTGAGCTCTTCAAGCTTGCCTGAGGTCAGAAACATATTGTTATCGACCGTTCGAAGCTTCATGAAGTAGGTCTGGTCGTACGGGAGTTCAAGCGTGTGAACAAGACTCAAAAACTCGTCGTAATAATACTGTGGATCATCAATGGGGTTTGATGGGGTATAAACACCGACCAAAAGCGTTTTGAGGTGGTCGGGACGAGGTTTTTGTTGAAGTGCCATGAACTGAATCCCTGGTTAGCTAAAAAACATTTTTTTAAGCCTACCGGGGATTGGTTAAAAAGGAAAGGCGTAGCCCCTATTTCTTTCGGTACTCAACGATGTAGCGGGATGCTTTGCCACCTTCATAAAAATATCCAACATCAATAAAACCGGCTTTTTTGATTGCGTTATAGCCTCGTTTGTTCCACAGCCTGACGTGTGCCATGAAACTTTTTTCCTGAGGCTTGAGCCGGAAGTAGATGTCGGCAATAAGCTTGAGTGCCTCGCGTGCACGTCCGCCGCCCCAGTAAGCCTCATTAATCCACCAGCCAAATTGACCAGGATCTTCGTCATTTTTTTCGCGAATTTCAATTTCACCGATAAGTTTGTTGTCTTTGTTATCAAAGATGCAGTACAAAAGTATTTTCCCACTTTGAGCTTTGCTGAGTTGATCCTGTAAATAATGTAACGTGTAATCGAGCGTTATAAATTCAGGGAATTCTAAGCTCTGACGGACGATGGTTGAAAAGGCGTTGTGATAATCAATGAAATAATCTTTTTTGAGTGCACGAAGGGTGATAATTTTGCCTTTAACTTCTTCGGGTGGCGCGGTAAGAATGCTTTCTTGCGTGCCAACTCGAATAAAATAATAAGTTCCCGCACCTGCCGCCAGGGTTAATGCCACGCTTACGATGATGAGCGCATTACGGTGTGTGCGTAATGCATGCCACATTTTGGCAATGATCTGTTTCATAGAAAATCCTTTACCTGATACCCCTCCCACTCTGACCACGCATGTTGGGTTACATGGTGTTCACATGTTTACTGTACCGGAGAAAGAGAAGCGTAATCAACTAATAGAGATTTTCAATAGGAGTGTGCAGGGAAATACTGAAGCAAGCTCTTGTGAGATATTCAAGAACATTTAAGAAAGACTTTAAGTTTTTAAAAATATTGTTTTCTGTGTGCGTATGTTATATGCAACATCAAGATTGTGTTGCTGTGCGTTGCTTGTCATACACTGTCCTGGTCAGCGATACGCATTATGATAGAGAGAAATTTCGCTTGTCTTCTTTACAAGAAAGCGGCAGGCAGTATAACATTAAGAAAAATCGTTTTCAAAGGCCGCCTGCTCCCATCATTTATCAGCAGCTTACGATACGCGGGGTAGGCTGTTTACCACTAAAGGGGAGATAATGGAACGGCAGCAGAGCCAAAAGGACAAAAGCCTCGCGTGGTTTAAGCTTGCTGACCTGATAGCGCGCGGTGAACGCGAAAAAGCGCTCAGTGTCTTTCGACTCCTTTCACATTCATTGCCCGATCGCGCATACGCCTTGCAGCTAGAAGGTGACATTTTATGGTTTTTGGAAGATAAAAATTCGACCGAAAAATACAAGCAAGCTGCATTTTTGTATCAACGCGAAAAGCGCTGGGTTGATGCCATTGCCGTTTATGAACACCTTTTGACGCAAGAATCAGATTCATACGATATTTTATCAGCACTGCTTATTTTTTATGCCATGATCGATTGGCAAGAAAAATTTCATGAGCGTTATCATCAGCTTGTGGCGCTTTTCAATAACCGCACTATTGATGAATTTCAGCTGGAGAAAGCAGTTAAAGATGTGGTTGATATTGTTGCTGAAGCGGAGCAAGAACATAAAAGCGCCTGGTTTTGGCAATGGTTTGATGAGATGCTTGCTGATGTGCCTGAAGTATTAGCAACGCGGCTTAGGGCGTTAAAACGGGTATAGCTTAAAGCGCTATTTTACCCACTAATCCACGTGCTTTAAGGTCTGCAAGAATATCAAGCGAGTATCCGACTTTTTGTGTTGTTGCCAAGAGCAATTCGTGATTGTTTTCTTTAAATGCCAACTGCAAAGGCAGCGCGCCTTTGGGTAATAAACTTTTTAGCTCTTGGAGCGTTGACTCTTGAACATCATCAGGAAGCGTAACCGTAAGTGCTGTTGCTAATGATGGATCATCAAAAACGGTTGCCGCTGGTATCAGATCGTTGGCTTTTATTTTACACGTTGATTGCGACGTGATATCAAGCGTTCCTTTGATGATAAAAACATTGTGTTGTTCAAGAAGCGTTTCAACTTTACTAAATAGGCGTGGGAAAATAATAATTTCAGCGCTTCCCGTTAGATCTTCACATTGGGCAAAAGCCATGCGATCACCTTTTTTGGTGGTGATGGTTTTGCTCGTTTGTATAAGCCCGCAACATGTTACGGTTGGTTCTTTAAGCGATGAGACGTTTTTGATCAAATTTAGTGCCTGTGCAATCGGTGTGTAATCAATAAATTGTACGGCAGGATACGCTTTGAGTGGATGTGAGCTTAAATAAAAACCAGCAACTTCGCGTTCTTTTTCAAGCTTTTCTTTATCTGCCCATTCTGCGCGCGGCGCAAACATATAGT
>JAHFBS010000104.1 GCA_023249895.1 bacterium
ATTTTTTCAAGCACCATAGACCCGAAATCTACAACGGGGGTGTACCATACACGTTTTGACTCTTGCACGGCAGTTGCTGCTGTTGCCTTTGCCGCGGTACCTTTTTTAAGTGCCTCTGCAGCCTCTCGTGCACGAGCTTCCTCAACACGACGGGCACGATCGATGATCCAAATATCATCTTCTTTTTCAAGTTTTTTGATTCGCTCGCGTGTAGCTGCTATTTGCTTTCTGATGGTATCAACGACCGATTGGAAATCTTTAAAAAGATCTTCTTGCAAATACGTGCCCGAACTTTTGACTCGTTCATAGGCCCCATTTTTGATCTCATAATAATATTCACGCGCTTTGTTGTGATCAATTATGCTCCACAGCTGATTAATACGGCTCTGAGCTTTAGTTGATTCTTCTTGCATGAGCGTTACTTGCTCGTCAAATCGTTTTAAGCGTTCGGCAAGAGAACGTTGCAAATCATCAATCGACTGCATATCCAAACGCAACTGATCAAGTTCTTTTTTGGTCTTTTTGACCGTTTGTTCAATTTGATAAATTTTTAATTGATCTTGGCCTTCTTTGCCCTGCACACTTAAAGCTGCAAGCTCTTGTGTTTTTTTCTGTTCAAGATAAATAAGAATGCTTTCAATCAATTCCTGAATTTTTCCCTGCCCAAGCCCCAATTGTTTGTAGTATTCATCAAACTCAACACCTATTTCATTGTTGAGATCTACATATGATTTACGCAGTGTTTCGATTTGTTCAATGATGCTATAAATTTCTTCATCGACTTCATGTGCTTTGATAAGCCAATTACGCTTCTTGAGCCAATTTCCCTGCACACCTATTGTTTGCGGATCATCGGTTTCAAGATAGGGGGCAACCACAGCATTAGACTGCGGAGCAAAAGATGGAGATGCCATCGAGTACACAAGTAACTGCATCAGCACGCATGAAACTACAATGCCCATGCCACAATACTCATTGGTGAATCGAAAAGACCCGATTTTCATCCCACACCTTTTACCCTTTAAAATACTCATAGTGTCTTGGCAAGATCTCTGAGCTCCTTATAAAGGCTCTTGAGAAGTTCTTCAGCCTCTACGGAGGTATAGCTCCACTGAACGCCTTGCTCTACCTTTGCTAAAATAGATCGATCGGACTTAATGTCAATAATGTCGATCCTTACGACGTTCATAAGAGGATGTACCAGCGATGGAGCGCGTACTACTCCGGCTCTACCAAGTATGCTATAGGCAACGTTGTTTTCGCCAAGAAAACAGATCATTACTTTTTTTTGCCATGCCATATTGTGATAGCCGGTATGTTCCTTATGGATGCTCAACAAGAGACTTTCCTGGCCCTTTGGATAAATGCACTGAATAGGCGTTGTATTAGGAACTCCTTTTTCAGAAAAGGTTGCAACAATTCCCAAGCAACGCTCTGTCTTCAAATATTCAACCAAGTCATCAGGCAATTTTACCCCAACATGTTTTGCCATATTTTTTTGTATCCTACCGCATTAAAGTGGTGAAACTTATAACCATTAACCTGTACTGTTTTACCATGATGTGAGCCATACAACGACCTCATTTTCCACTACCATCCCCTTTAACGTCAGTCGTACACCCCCGTGATATTCCTCCATTAAGCCAGCAGCAATAAGATCTGTAATTTTACTGTTGAATTCAGTTTTTTGACAGTCATTGAGAAAGTATACCATACCCTGCAAGTCCAAGCCCTTTTTTTGACGCAAACCCAGCATCAAATGCTCTAAAAAAACTTGCTGTTCTGTCAAAACCTCGCTGCTCTGAGGAATCACACCATGCCTGGCCGTAAGATATGCGGTCAAATTATTGGTAGTAACCTGACGGGTAATCCCATCAAAAGAGGCCGCGCCAACGCCAAAACCGCGATACGACTTACGGTCCCAGTACGTACGATTGTGTACCGATTCATAACCTGGCTTACTAAAGTTTGATATTTCATACTGGATAAAACCATGCCGCTCAAGCTCATGAACCGTCCAGGTATACAAATCAACAAGCGCCGGCTCTTCCATTAATTGAACCAGCCCCTTATCACGCGCAAAGGCAAGCGGCGTCTTTTCATGCAACATCAAAAAATATACGGATAGGTGTTTTATGGGCCATGTTACGACCTGCGCTATCGTCTGCTGCCACGCCTGCTCGGTAATGCCCGGAAGGCCAAGAATAAGATCAACGGATAGATTATCAAAGTATCGTGGTGCAAGCGTTAATGCACGTTCGACATCACTTACCCGTTGCGTACGATTGAGCGTGCGCAGAACCGTATCATCAAGACATTGCACACCAATGCTTAAACGATTAACGCCACACTCGCACCAAACCGCAAGTCGCTCTTGGGTAATATCGCTGGGATTTGCCTCAATGCTACACTCATGCAACAAAGATACATCACATGCTTGTCGCAGGGTTTTAAATATCTGTTTAAATGCTTCCAATGGGCATAAACTTGGCGTTCCGCCACCGATAAATATCGTCGAGACGGTACGATCCTGAGCTTGATAGTCAGCACAATAGGTTGTTATTTCACGACACAACGCCTGAAGATACGCTTCCTGAAACTCTTCATGATTTTGAAACGCAACAAAATCACAAAATGCACATTTTGAATGACAAAACGGCCAATGAATATACAAATGACGAGGAAATAATTTCATATGCATGCGATCGTGTTATGACACAGGTGTTGTATGCTCAACCATGGCGATAATTGATTTCCAGTCGGCTTCAGCCTGTGATTTGAGCGCATCCATGTTGGCATATTTGACCCACACGGCACCTTCGGCCACCTTCTGGAGCATCTGGATGGTATCTCTATCAAAAACCTGTTGTTCAAGAAATTGAACCAATTCTAGATCGGTTCTGTCATCAACATCCCAAGAATAACGGCGATGAAGATACATCTTGGTAAGAGCGGTAAGACGAAAATAAAATTTCTTGAAATCTTCTTTGGTAGTACAGCGTGAAGGAGTTGTAGCGCGCAACTCACGCAACGCCCATTCCCAGGCCGTCAGTGGCTTGGTACGCAAGCGTATGAAAAGATACGCCCCGAGGCAAATAAGCAACACTACCGCCACGCCAACAACCACATGAAACCAGGTTGTTTGCCAGAACGGCGGCGTATAAAAATCGTAAATTTCTTCATAAAAAACCACGGGTGCCATATTAAATCTGTCTCCTGGTTCGTCGATGAAAAAACTTAATCAATGGATTTATAAATGGTTGGGCAACCGTAAGATCAAGAAAATCAATGCGATATTTTTCAAACATTTTACGTTGTTCATGCATGCGTTGATGCAAAAAATGAGTTACCGGATGCGACGCACGTGTTGCTCCGCGCGTATCAAGTGTTACCGTTGCACCCGTTTCACTATCAATCATTTCAATCAACCCACAATCAGGTAATTTTTGTTCACAGCGATCAAGAACCCGAATTGCAATAAGGTCGTATTGGCAGCTCACTATCTTGAGCAAGCGTTGATACTCATCAGACTGATCAATAAAATCCGAAATCAAAAATACAACGGCGTTTCTTTTTTTGAGCTTGATGAGAAACTTAAGAACTTCAGCAAGTGATGTTGGCTTGTCTGACGACTTGCGTGAAAACAGAGATTCCATAACACGACCAAAATGTACATTTCCCTTACGTGGTGCAATCCACTGTTCAATCACATCAGAAAAAAATACCGCACCGACTTTATCTTTGTTCTCACTTGCAACAAAGGCCAATGTGCCGGCCAATTCGGCAATGGTTTCGGCGCGTAACAACTGTTGAGATGAATAGGCACTGGAAGCTGAACTATCAATGGCCAAAATGACCGTTCGATCACGTTCTTCGATAAATTGCTTAACCATGATTTTATTCATCTTGGCCGAGCTGTTCCAATCTATTGACCGTACATCATCGCCCATTTGATAATCACGGATTTGATGAAATTCAAGGCCTGAGCCCTTAAAGGCGGATAGATAATCGCCCACCAGCGCATTCTGC
>JAHFBS010000105.1 GCA_023249895.1 bacterium
TTTGTTAGCAACGGCGGATTTTTTGTTTCTCAAATAGCTGTAAGCCTGCTAGACTAGCCATAATTGATCATGCATTTTTTAAGGAGCTTGTATTAATGGCACTTTCTTGGCTAATAGCTTTTCTAACGCCCGCACATATGCTTGAATTGAGCATGTGGGTTGCGCAGTTTTTTTATTTTGCCTGCTTTGTTCCCCAAATTATTACCAATTTCCGCGTAAAATCTGGTACCGGCGTGAGCGATTTGTTACTCGCTTTTTATTTTAATGCGTACCTTTTTTTACTCTATTACATTTTTGGCCTCAATCTCCCTCTTGCCTATCAGGTGATGGTTCCTTTACAGATGGTGGCGACTATTACGCTGATTGTGCAGCGTGTGTATTATGCACAGGGTGCTGAATCAAAAAGATTGTTGCGATTATATCTAATCAATGCTGCCGTGTTCGTGGCAATTTTGCCCTTTGCCGTACAGGATCCTATTTCGATTGCGCATCCATTTGGGTGGTGTAGCTTTTTTGCAGCATTTGCAAGTCAAATTCCACAAGTTGTTAAAATTCACCGACAAAAAACGGTTGCAGGCTTCAGTTTTGGATTTGTATTATTTCTTGGCCTTGCAGCGTTTATTGAACTTACTACCGCCGTGGTGGCACAACTTCCAGCACAAACATTATGTGGCGCGCTCAGAGGATTGGTGATGGCGGCGATCATGAGTCTGCAGTTTGTACGCTATCGTACCTATCATGCTTGATCGCGCACTGGTTGCTCAAAAAATTTCACATATAATCCCCTTGCTTTTTACCGAACGAACCTCGTTGGCGTGGCTTAATAAAGCGTTTTGGCGCCTGCTTGTTGAACATCCTGCTTTTATCGCGCAGGTGCAGACGTTATCGGTTGAAAAACAATTAATCTCTTGGTCTGGGGCGCTGAGCCAAATTGTCGCTCATGAACCTGCAACGCCGCCCTATACCGTTTATGCTGTTGATGGTTCTCAAATTTATCCCGATCATCATCTTGAAGGCGTTGCATGTTGCTTGGTGCATGCTGCTGGGTGTCGTCTTCACTATGGAGCTCGCAGTTCAGCAACTTTCTTTTCTGAACCACATATCTATGTTCCAGCGTTGCTTGAAGCGCAGCAACTTGCGTTTGCGGCCGATACGGTCGATATGTTGCGTGAAGCTCATGAATTTGATCTTCTTGCGCGTACGGCCAGCTTTGGTAAGCAGAACGATAGGGAAGCTCCGGTAGTTGCATTATTTGATGGCAATTTATTGTTCTGGCATTTAGAAGAAAAATCGGCGTCAGTGCGTAAAGTTTTTTTGGATCGTTATTGCGCATCCTTGCAGCAGTTGTATGAGCAGCGTATTCCTGTTGCCGGATACCTGAGCGCGCCGCGTTTTAGAGATCTTGCGTATCTTGTGCAGGTTGGTATGACTGCAGAGGGTATTTTCGCCGGAATTGAACCTACGCAGCGGCATATGTTTGAGCAAGCGATTACCTCTCTTACCGATGTTGAGCTCCTGACTAATATTCTTGATGCAGGTGAGCGTACTGCCATCTTTCAGGGCAACAGTGCGTTGACCGAATGTTATCCAACGCATCTGCGACCATGCTTTTTTTATCTGCAGAGTGGAAGCGAGATTGTGCGTGTAGAAATTCCGAGGTGGGTTGCGCAGGATGCCGCGCTGGTTGAACGTGTTGTGGCGGTATGCCTTGATCAATCGCGCAAAGGCAACGGATATCCAGTAGCGCTTGCAGAATCTCATGCACAGGCGGTAGTCAAATCGGCAGATCGTGATTTTTTTTACAACTATATTGGTCATGTTGCGATCGCGAACCGACAACGTGTTTTTTTATCACAGAAAAGTCTAAAAAAACGAGTTCTAGGCGTTTAATACTTATTTTGACAGTGTTGTGGCGTGTGGTACACTCCTCCGGCGTTTAGCAAAAAATATTTTTTCTGTAGAAGGAACAACTATGTCAAAGATGATGCCGTTACTCTTTGTTATCGCGGGATTTGCATTGCAGAATGCTCAAGCAGAACAACCAACACCGCCTGATTTTAAAACTATCGAAAGCGGAGTAAATACGCTATTTGCTGAAAAAGCAAAATGGAATTTTCTGCGTATGCAGCTAGCAGAAAAGCTTGATGGTGCTCAAACGTTTACGAATAACGTTGGCGCGGTAATGAATAACTACGCACCATGGATCGTTGGGCTTGAGCTTTTAATGTTAATAGGTTGGAAAGCATTCGATTACAAGTGTCATATTTCTCGTGCGGACAATGGAACAAACGGTTCCCCTTCTTGGGGCGAAGCCATATCTGAATTCATAGCTAAAAAACTGCTTTTTGAAGGAGAAGAAGGTGGACGTGAATACTGTTATAAAATTCATAAAAATTTAACGCGTCTTGCGCTCCTTGAATTTATCACCTATGGCGTATGCAAACGAGGTGGTGCTTATTTAGAAGATAAAGCCTCCCTATCATTTCAAGCATTGACCGAATTTGTACAACAATGGCATATGCATAAAACGCTTACGCCGGTGGCATTGCATGCTTTATTTGATGATTATGCCAATGATCTTAAAGCGCATGGTGAATTGACCACTCTTGATAAAAATGGCGCACGCAAAGTAGTAGAAGCTTTGTTGGCAATGGCTGTTATGGCTGAAACGATAAAATAATTAGTTTCTAAATACATTGGATTAAACATGAACATAAGAAAATCATTAGCACTCGTCGTATTCTTATCTACCTATGCTTTGACGGCGCAAGTTGCCCAACAACCAGTTGCTACAAGTGATGTTGAACAAGCAAAATGGGCAACGTTGCAGACAGTGTTCTCTACAAAACTTGCTGGGTCCAAGACATTTATGAATAAGCTTGGATCGGTCATGAAAAATCATGCTCGCATTTTGGTGGTAGGAACAATGATAGGTGTTGGTTTAATGAATTATTCTGAGCTTATCGGGCGAGCTCTTATTACTGATGAGTGCCATGATGCCGCTCAATCGCCTAATATGCGTTCTACGGCTGATTCTACCTGCAGCTCATCATCATCATCTTCTTCTCAGGCGGCACAGCAGGCGTTTGAACCAAGAGTGCGGCAGAAGATGGCGAAGATGCGTTCTTCCTCTGATAACGATCTTGAATTAAAAACCGCTATAGTTGCTGCTGTATTAGTGGTACTTTCTTGTGCAGAAATGCTTCATTACGTTTACAAAAAGACCGGAGGTTGGCTTGAAAAAGAACCGCTGCGTTGCAAAAATCTTCTAACTGATATTGCGGTGCATTGGCAGGATTATAAAGCAGCGATGCCGGTTGTGTTGCATCCGTTATTTGAAAAGCTTGCTGATGATACAAAAGTTCATGGAAAACTAACGCTTATTAATGATACTGATGCCTGTAAGCTTGTTGAATCGGTGCTCGCAATGGCCGCTGTTGTTGAAGCAGCTGCGTAATATTGATCCGCGTACATAAAAAAAATGGGAGCTGTTTTGCAGCTCCCATTTTTAATGGTTACAGTTTTTTACACATTGAATCTGATATTCAAAAGATCGCCGTCTTGCACAATATACTCTTTGCCCTCAGTGCGGATTTTGCCGGTTGCGCGTAATTGTTGTTCACTTCCTGCAACAAAAATATCAGCGCAGTTATAAACTTCGGCGCAAATGAATCCGCGTTCAAGATCAGAGTGAATCTCGCCCGCAGCTTTTTGTACATTGGTGCCTTTTTTAAGACTCCACGCGTGAGCCTCTTTTGGTCCGCAGGTGAAAAAAGTTATAAGCCCAAGATTGGTGTATGCCTTGGCGATGATATCTTCAAGCCCTTTGTGCGTTATGCCTAATGATTCCATCATCTCTGCGGCATCAGTCTCATTCATCTGTGCAAGTTCTGATTCAATTTTTGCAGAGACGGGAATAACGCGATCTTTGCCAAACGTTTGAACAAGCTTTTGAAAATGTGGATTTGCTTCATAGCTTTTTCCGGCGTATTCGGATTCT
>JAHFBS010000106.1 GCA_023249895.1 bacterium
TTTCGGCCAAAACTTTTGTTGTCCATCCCCGTTCGCGTAGCAGCTCTTTGACACGAAGCTCCGTAGAAGACATGGTCACCCCTTCTTAACTCACCCTGTTTTTCAAGGCTATTTTTATTCATACGAGAGTAATATAAACAATGGGTTGGTGAAAATCCACAAAAATTACTACGTGAATCTAAAAAAAAATTGTTACATAGAGGCAAATTCACAATCCTGAAACAATTCGGTGAGAAAAACTTTTGAATGATGCTACAATGAATAAACTCGTATATAAGGATACTTTTATGGGGCAGCCAAACGTAAAACTTACCAAAAACTTTTTTGAAAAAATGGCGTGGGCCGACGAGCACTTCGTGTGCGGGATTGATGAAGTTGGCCGAGGATGTCTTGCAGGCCCCTTAGTTGTTGCAGCCGCCATTGTTCCGCTCAACACAACCTATCGACTGCTTAAAGATTCAAAAATTCTTACGGAAGCACAACGCAACGAAGCATTTGAGTGGATTACGCAGCATGGTATATGGGCAATAGGATACGCAAGCCCGCATGTCATTGATACCATCAATATTTATCAAGCAACACTGTTTGCGATGAAAAAAGCCTATCTCCATCTTATTACCAAACTCCCCTTTCCCCATGAAAAACTACGCTTTGTCCTTGTTGACGCCATGCCTCTTAAACTTGATCCAGAAACTATTCATTCAACGCTTGAGATTCATCATTTTAATTATGGCGAAAAATATTCCAGTTCTATTGCCGCTGCCTCAATTGTCGCCAAAGTAACCCGTGACCGTCTTATGCAAAGAATCCATCACTCATTTCCTATTTTTGGCTTTGACCAGCACAAGGGATATGCAACCAAGCAGCACATTGATGCCGTCCGTACTCACGGCCCCTCACTCATTCACCGCAAAAGTTTTCTTACCAAGCTTTTAGCGCCAAAAGATTCAGAGGCGGTCGGCCAAATCACACTTTTTGATGGAAACCACACATTATGAATATGACACATTTTGCCGAAGTCATTGAAAGCCATCTCGATCACTACACCGCCCAATGCTGGCAATGGGATAATTTCCCCTCATTTGGCAACCTGGTATGCGTCGAGGAAGAGGGCAGAACCGTTCTAGGCGTCGTTACCACCATCGCAACCGGCTCAATGGACCCAACCCGCACCCCCTACCCCTACCAAAAAACTGAGGCCGAACTCCGGGCAGAACAGCCACAAATCTTTGAATTTTTACGCACCATTTTTACGGTTACCATCGTCGGCTACCGTACCCATACATCGACAAACAAACTTTACTACCGCCTCCCCCCTACACCACGCAAGGTTCACGCCTTTGTTGGAAATGCCGACGCAGTATTAGCCGCTCAATTTTTTGCTCAACCAGACTACCTCCACCTTCTTTTTGCCTGTACCAATACGCTTGCAAACGTAGATGAACTCCTTCTGGCTATCATGCACCGGCACCATGCGAATGGACACCTCGAACAAGCCCATATCGATGCCTTCTGCAATACCTTTGCCCTGCTTACCGGCAACGATTATCGACGTCTCAAACTCTTTCTCAAACGCATCGAAACAGCAATTTAATTATTTCTATTTGTGTAATTAAAGAAAATTATTATTCTGTATTGCGAAAAACACTAGCAGAGCTATATTTCTAAAAAACAGGTTATCGCAAGGGAAAAACAATGTTGCGTTGTGACGGATATGATTCCGCGTATCAATCGAATTATCAAACAAGTTACGATATTCAGTTCGTTTTCTACGACGAAGAAGACGAAGAATCAATCAACGAATACGATGATTTTATACAGCCATCATCTCTTATTTGGCCGCCTTACCAGCAGACAAAGAGCTCAGGAAATATTTTAAATCATCATCATTGAATCGAATACCACCACCAAAGAATGGGTTGGCGCTGTTCTTACTCACAATGTCATCTACACCAAATGCGGTATACATGTTCTTCATGAAGAATGCCTTGTTAATCCATTTAAGGTGCGGACGCGTATCGTGAAGACGATTGATACCACGCATATCAAAAAGTTCTACGCTGGTTATCCAATGCATCTTATCGGTAGGAAGTGGTACGTAATAATCACAGGCAAATCCAAACGAATTTTCAAACATACCAAATCGGAATGCTAAGCGATTAAACCGTTTACCAAATTGAAGACCGAATAAAATATCATTTTTCTTTTGTATCACGCGATCAACCTGATCCGCCAACTCAACTTTTTTGAACAACGGAATAGGCAAATCCGCCGGATGCATTACCGTACCATGATCATCTTTACGCGTTATATATTCATTAACGCGTGTGAATGAACCTTGTTCAGAGGCAACCAATTGCAATTGATAGAAGAAATCTGAATTTGGACGCAATCTTAAATCAAAATAGCCTTTAGTATATGAATGGCGCAAAAGATTTTCACCATGCATATCAACGCTGACCAAAAGACCCGTTGTTTTGCCCACATAATCTTTGAACCCTCTAATGGTCTTTTTAAGATCGCCGTAAGCTTCATCTTCATTAATCAACTTACCAATAACGCCTTTACCGCTGTTAATTTTCTCAACAACTTCGCCAGCTTCACGAAACGTTTCGCGACCTTGAATCGAGGCATCGCCAAAATGTTCCAAAGATTCTGTTGCTGTTCGACTTGTTTTGCTTAAATCACAGGAAACATTATGAAAATCATCTTTAATTGAAGGAATCGCCGTCTTAAGATTGTTCATCGAATATCTGAAATCGGTCAAAAGCGAATTAATATTTTCTTCGTTGCGATGCATCGTACGTTGCAATACTTCAGAAAAATCAGCCATGCGGTCAGATGCTGCAGCAATCGAATTAAGCGCATTGCGCATATTTTCTTCACCGCGATGCGAGGCAAATACATTTTTAAATGAGGCAACAACATCCTGAATCGTTGTTGCAATATCACGGACTTGATCAAGCAATTCGCCGACACTTGCAGGCGCGCGTCCCGGCATTGCTAGCGCGCTTCCCGGAGATAAAAAGCCTGTTGAAGGGTCACCCGGTTCAATTTCAAGATTTTTGGTACCAATCAAACCATCCTGGTGAATCATTGCATACGCATTGCGCGCAAGCTTAATGCGTTTATCAATGCGCATCATGAGCTCGGCTTTGCCATCGGAAAGCAGTTTGATTTCTTCAACCCACCCAATTTCAACGCCCGCAATCTTGACCGATGCCTTGGCCGCAAGGCCGCTGGTATCGTCAAAATATGCACGATAAATATTGTACTGATCTCGATCGAACCGAATCGCTCTAATGTTGATGCTCAAATAAAGAAATGCACCAATCGCGATTAAGATAAACAAACCAACACGGGTTTCAAGCTTCACCGTAACACCTTACCTTTTGACTAAAGCCAGTAAACCCTCAAAACTCTAAACTTCTTTCCAGGAGCCTTCGCTGATGCACCTTTGTCCTCCCCCGGCTTTCCCTTGCGATCATGTTGAGTCTCCGGCTTGGCCTCCTCCTGCCGTATCACGGCAAGGATGCGCAGTTCTACTCTTCCCACTTTTCCACAAGATACCACAGAAAATATTTTTGGCCCAAAATCTTTTGAAAAAACATTTTTGATCTCGGGAAATATTTTTGGTTTTGCTCCATACAGAGGTTCGATAATTTTCCAATTCGCATCCCAATCTTTGATTTTGTTTTTATCAAACGATTTTATAAATTGATCAAAGACCTCTTTGCGTATTTCTGCATCGCGCGCCAATGGACGTCGTAATCCAAAAATTCCTAATAATGAATCTGAAAGCCATAACAAATTAATTTTATTGTCCTGTGGCCATGTCGTAAACACATCACTCAACGCATGCTGAACATTTGCTTCATCTCGTTTACCTTTTGCAGGTGACTCTGGTGGTGAATAAAAAAGTGGTAACGATTCGAGCCCTGGAATTGCAAGTAATTCAGAAATGTCATCAAGTTTTCGCTTACGTTGCTTGAA
>JAHFBS010000107.1 GCA_023249895.1 bacterium
AGCACGCTTATTGGAGCTCCTCATACAATGCTTGCGGGAAACGTTACCGCGTTGCGCGAACCGGATGCTATTATTATTAATAAAAAAGGGGCTGATGATAAATTGGCAACCGATCAAGGACCGGGTTTGCCCAAAATACCAATGCGGGTAGGCGATACGCTTGAGGTTAATGATCAACGTGCTCACGTGGTGGGGGTTTGCGATCTGACCAAAACATTCCTGTCTCAGCCGGTTGTTTATACCACGTATAAGCGCGCCTTAAATTATGCACCGTTTGAGCGCAAATTACTGTCATTTGTCATGGTTAAAACTGATGGCAAGGTATCGCCACAAGAACTTTGCAAAAGAATCAAAGCCAAAACAGGTTTTGCCGCCTACACCAAAGAAGAATTTGAACAGCTAACCATGAATTATTACTTAAAGTACACCGGCATTCCTACCAACTTTGGTTTTGCAGTTTTTTTGGGCTTACTGGTCGGAGCTGCTATTGCAGGACAAATTTTTTATAGCTTTATCAGCGACAACCTAAAACATCTGTCATTATTTGCCGTCATGGGCGCATCACGGACCCTTTTGATACATATGGCTCTTATTCAAGCAATATGGCTTGCCTTTCTTGGCTGGGGAATTGGTGGTGGATGCACGGCTCTTTCGGGGTTCCTGTTCCAACGAACTGAATTAGCTTATTGCCTCACCTGGGGCATATTTTTGGGATCCGGCATCATAATTCTTCTCATTTGTATAGCAGCATTACTCATCAGCATTAGAAGGATCTTTAAAATTGAATTATGGACAATGTTCAAATAACCACCCAATTAACTATTGAATGCAAAAAAATAACCAAAAGTTTCGGTGCATGGGGCGAAGATGTTCACGTACTGCGCAGCATCGATCTGTCAGCACGTGCCAACGAAATGATCATGCTCATGGGGCCTTCAGGATCCGGAAAGACAACGCTTCTTTCTATTATCGGTGGCATTCTCCATCAGGATTCGGGAGAATGCTTGATACTTGGAAAATCAATTAACGATCTTAAAGAGGCCGAAAAAACAAAGTTCCGCGGCCAAAATATTGGTTTTTTGTTTCAGTATTTTAATCTCGTTCCAACCCTTACCGCAACCGAAAACGCCGCGATCCCGCTCATTCTTAATGGGCATCCTCGTCACGAAGCGTTTGAAAAATCAGCAGCTCTTTTACTCAAGCTAGGGCTTGATAAACAACGAAATTATTCACCCAAAGAACTTTCGGGCGGCGAGCAGCAACGCATTGCTATTGCGCGGGCTTTTATCCACAATCCAAAAATAATTTTATGCGACGAGCCAACAAGCTTTTTGGACCATGAACGAGGGCAGCATATTATGCAATTACTGCGTGAGATTCAGAAGGAGAATCATTGCACGTTGATCGTTGTAACGCATGACCAGAGAATATTAGAATTTGCTGATCGCATCTTAGAAATTGAAGATGGGGCTATTGTCCATAAATCAAGCAATCCTGCAACTCCCAAAGCTTAATTACTTATCAACATGCGCACTGATGCTCGATTTTCGTGTACAATTTAAAAAACAACAGAAAATATTAGAATCCCGTTCGTGCTGAGTGTTTCACAAACCTGTGAGTGAAAAGTATCGAAGCATGAACGGATATTACAGGGAGTTG
Organism: bacterium; assembly: GCA_023249895.1. Classification (GTDB taxonomy): domain Bacteria; phylum Babelota; class Babeliae; order Babelales; family RVW-14; genus UASB124. Next base: position 1,660 of record JAHFBS010000107.1, read on the forward strand.
CAAAGTTTATGGAACCACTTAACAAAAACCTATTAGGCCTGGCTCTTTTGTGCCTTGGATTACTTATTCTGATACCCTACATCCCCAAATTCTTGATCTTTGTTCTTGGCCTTTATCTTGTATATTTGGGTATTCAACTGCTTAAAGGTTATTGATCCTCAGGAATCAGCGCCTCCAACAACTCGCCGCCTCCTTTTTCTAACGCAAGACGCACCGGTGTTTTGTCTTGAAAGTTTTTAGCCTGCACATCAAGTCCCAAATGCAGAAGCAACGGAATTACCACAGCCCGCTCATTCAGCACCGCTAGATGTAAGGCGGTATTGCCCCAAACGTCAGTAGCTGCAACAAATACTCCGTACTGCATTAAAAGATTTATCATTTCAAGATTTCCATGCGCAACGGCAATCAAAAAGGGCGTGCGGCCAAACGAATCACACATTTCAGTATTATCATCAACTGCCAATAACCGATCAACGCGGGCAAGATCATCCTGTTCAACCGCCACAATAAGTGGTGTATTCTTTTCCTCGTGCACCGAAAAATTATACGACATTGCCTGCACCATCGATGAGCTTGCAATAAGTAAGCTTGTAATAACACAAAGTCTTAATTTTTTCATAAGATCCCCCCTGCTCCTAAAACATTTAATACCCTCTATGGCAACCATACGAAAAAAGTCATACAAAACAGAAGAGACCAATAAAAAAGGGCCTTTGATGAGCGAGCATCAAAAGCCCTAAAAGCCAGACAAGCTACACGGTAGCTACAGACGAATCATTTATGGTAGTTATTCCATTTATCTTTGTTCAAGTTCATGGATACTCACCATTATTCAATCCGATTGCCGTATTCCTACGACGTGCTACGCAATGCCTTATACCGATGGCTGTCACGCGGACAATCACATACGGTTTTACTTAAGACATCTGGAAACCGCGTCATCATTATTCTCACGAACATGAAAAACGGGAACCAGCAGCTTGCCCGGAATCTTTACTCGTATATGTCAATTTCTATCTTTATCTTACGCTCATCGCTCTGAAAAAATCAAGAGTTGGTTTAACTTTTTTTACAAAGTAACCAGCGCACTAACAAAAACCGAACTTTTACGAAGAAAAAGTGTTAAATTTTGCTGATTTTGGTGGAAATATGAAACATGAGAATACCTGCCGCAACCGAGGCATTAAAAGAAATATCAGGCGTCTTTTGGGGCAATGTCACCGGCATACCCATTTTTTTCAAATCAGGGGTAATACCAACTGCCTCATTACCAATTACAAGACACAAGGGTTTCTCATATTCAACGGTACAAGCATTTTTGCCATCAAGAACTGCCATATAAAAGTGATATCCGGCCTGTTTAAATTCGTTAACGGCATGCTTTAATGATGGTGTTTGGTAGATATCAAGATGTTCGGCCAGACCCGCTGAGGCTTTAAAAGCTGCTGGAGTCAAAGAGGCAGACTTGGTTTTGCATAGAACAATACCATCGACGCCAATGCAATACGCAGAACGCAGAATTGCACCAAGATTACGCACATCCTGTAACGAATCGAGCATCAGAATAAATGGCTTTTTGGCTGGATCAAAGATTTTTGAGGCGTAGCGGAAGGGAGATACCCAGGCAACAATGTTGTTGTGGTCGGTGGTACCTGCCATACGATCAAGAATATCGCGGCTCACGTACTGAATGTTAGGAACATATTTGGGCAAACGAGGAGCTATACGGTCCCACGCCTTGGGCAATGGTTTGGTCGTATAAATTGATAACAGTTTACGTTTTTTAGCTTTAAGCATCTCAATAATGGGATGCGCACCATACAAAAGTTCACCAGCAACATCACGAGCCATAATATCCTTTATCTACGCGATAATCATAAATGTCTCTTCTAGCTTACCGCAAAAACTTGACCCTCCCAACCGGTTTTTTCTAAGTTCCTTAAAAGATCACCTTTTTTTGCGAAGGATGCATATGAATTCTTATAAATTGTGGCTTTTTTGCCTTCTTTTGTTGCCCTGCCAATCAAAACCTCAAAGTCCAACAACCACTCAACCAGCTGACGAAATCATTTTTGGCCAATCTGGCGCTTTCACCGGACACTTCAAAATGTATGCACATGCCATCCAACGGGGAATCGAGGCCTGCTTCAAACAGACAAATAAAGCTGGTGGCATACGCGGTAAAAAACTTCGCCTTGTAAGTCTTGATGATATAGGAGACTACGCACGCTTTCAGAAGAATATACAAACGCT
>JAHFBS010000108.1:0-2366 GCA_023249895.1 bacterium
AATTTTCCAAAATCCGGCGATGACGGTTATGTTGATAACGCCCTTATCGTGATACATCATAAACACAATGCGCATGGTAGGGTCATAGGGAAGATTATCTTTATAAATAAGGTGCGATGGTGCGTACGAAGAAACGAAGAAATGTGATGGGTGAGCAGTGCGCCAATATGATAAACCTCGAGGGGCGTTGCAGCTGATATTTTTTTTATCGCGCAAAATAAGCCGCAAAAACTCTTCAAGATTATTTCTATCGACTAAATTGACGCCATTGGCAAGCGATGATGAAGTAGGTTTGATAATAAGCCATTGATCAGGAAAATCGTTAAGAATCTGTTGTGTAAGGGTAGAAGAATAATTGGAGCCGTAAGTTTTTGCTGCAGGAATAAGCTGTGCAAGCCCGGCGGCCTTAAAGATTTCACTCGTTGCATCTTTGCGAATGAGATAAGGACGGGCAATGCTGTTAACATAGAGAAATTCTGGATGATTGCGGCGAAAATCTCTGATCGCATCGCCATCGCGCCCACGTTCTGATCCTGATCTGAATATAATAATACCGCGATAGGCATTAATTCGTGACTGCGGTATGAAGGTGGATTCACACGCTTTTTTGAAATTTTCATCTTGTTCTAATTGCAAAAGATTTTGCCGGCAAGATCCTCCAAGCTGTTTAAACGTTGCACGAGCTAATGCAGTTTCAGGCTCTATATTACCGACAAGCCATAGCGGTAGGCGAAATTGGGCAAGATAATGCCAGAATATTCCCCAGTAGGGTGCAACAGCATCTTGTGGGTGATCATTAAGTGCAACAGTGGCCGTGCGTAATGACATGTAGATACCATCGCCGCATTCGCAAAATTTCAAAGAGCCCTCGTGGTATTTAATATCAGCGCATGCAAATGAAATATCAGCAGGAAGGTGTGGTGCCGTTGTTACGGGGACCGTGACGCCACGATTAATAACGCCAGTACTATCGCTTTCTGAAACCATAAATGGGGGATAGCTTGTTGCATGAAGGTCGATGATGCTTGCGATTAGGAGGATGAGATTTATTTTTTTCATAATAAACTTCTTCCGAAAACATTTTTTAATGCAGATATTTTGTGTGTTGTCCTTTGTCATTCCGGGCAATGACCCGGAATCCAGAAACATCACGTGGATCCCCGATCGGAGTCAGCCTGCCCGCCGAAGCCTTGGCGAAGGAGGGGGGATGACAAAGATTTTACATACTAACGTCTTTCTTTCAGAATGTTATACCAAAATAGGTTTCAAAAGAGATCTAATGAAGTTTCGTTCTGACGGTTATCGACAAGTATTTCTGGTTGTCGCGATAATGTTTTTTGATTAATTATTGAACGAACAATATAGGTTGGTCGTCCTTTGATCTCATGAAACATGCGAATGAAATATTCGGCAAGTGTACCAAGCGCAATAAAAATGAGACTGGTCATGATGATCATGCACAAAAGAATGGTAAATGTTGCGCGTGGTATTCCATAACGATACCAGGATGCAAGGTACCAGCAGGTACCCAGTACGCTTGCGCACCCCAATGCCACGGCAATGCGTGAGATAAATTCAAGCGGTTTGTAAGAAAAATTAACGATGGCTTTTTTTGCCCAGAAGACATTGGCAAAAAAACTATTACTTGTTTTTCCTCTCGCGCGATCCTCGCGTACATACTCAATGCCCGTTTGGCGAAATCCTGCCCATGTGCGTAGCCCGCGGATATAAAGATCTTTTTCGGGAAGTGAGGTAATAATATCGACAATTTTGCGATCGATAAGTGAAGTATCTCCTGCATCAAGCGGGATATCAAGGTATGAAAGCATGCGAAAGAGGCGATAAAAGCACGTGTAGCCAATACGACGCAGTATGCTGCCCTTGCGTTTAACTCTAATCCCATAAACGACCTCGTAGCCCTCTTGCCATGTGGTGATAAACGCTGGAATAAGTTCTGGTGGGTCTTGCAAATCACCATCAATAAAAATAACCGCATTTCCGGTAGCATAGCGCATGCCGGCAAGCATACTTGATTGGCTCGTGCCAAAATTACGCGACATTATCAGGGTGGTGACATGAGGGTCGTGAGCAGCTATCTCGTGATAGATGGTAAGCGAATTGTCGGTGCTGGCGTTATCAACATAAATGAGCTCAAAATCGTAATCTTGGAGCGTATGCATGACGCTGATTACACGCTCATAAAGGGGCCGAATGTTGAGCCCTTCGTTATAGCATGCAACAATGATTGATATTTTTTTCATAACAAGACTTTGGGTTAGCGAAGTAATTTTTATACCATGCGATGGTTGTTTTGAGGCCTTCTTCGACGCCATACAACGGCTTCCAATCTAGAAGTGCGCGAGCTT
>JAHFBS010000108.1:2376-3903 GCA_023249895.1 bacterium
TTTGACTGATGATAAATGCTGGGCCGGTATTTCATTGGTTGCTTGATTTAAAATTATAGGTTCAAGGTGTGGCGTCTGCATGAGGCGTAAAATGAGCTCTACGATATCAATAACGGTGAATGGGTGGTCGGTGCTGAAATTAAAACATTGACCAATAATATCAGGGCTGTCCATGTGTTCTGCAAGAAGAAGATAGGCATCAGCAACATCTTGGACATAAATGTAATCACGCACAAAAAGTCCATTTGACCGTATAACTGGCCGTTGGCCTGCAATGACTGCTTGAATGGTGCCGGGAATGATACGGTTGAAATGAAAATCACCTTCGCCAAAAAAGTTTCCGCAGCGTGTTACACAGATAGGAAGCTTGTAGGTATGAACATATGATTGTGCAATAAGATCGGCGCAGCTTTTTGAAACATCATAAGGATGCCGTCCCTGTAAGGGTGCTTCTTCGGTATAGGGGAGTTTTGAATGCTGGCCATAGGCTTTATCGCTTGAAGCAATAATAATTTTTTTGATCCATGGTGACAGCCGACAGGCTTCAAGAAGATTCCATGTTCCCTCAATATTTGAGGCAAAGGTTGACCGTGGTGAGCGATTGGCATAACCAACAATCGCTTGAGCTCCCAGATGAAACACCGTTGAAATATCATATTCATTGAGGATGCGCAGAAGTAGCTCAAAATCGAGCAGATCACCGCGCACAACCGTAACGCGTTGGTGCATGCCTTCACCAAAAAAAAGTGATCGTTGGGCATCGTCACGTACCAGGGCGACAATATGATTGTCAGTGTTACGTAAAAGTTTACGAGTAAGACAAGGGCCTAAAAGGCCTGTGGCACCGGTAACTAAAATGTTATTCACGATAGGCTCTTGTAGTTAGGAGGATAATTGATTTTGTAATGTGGTTGCAGGAATGAATTCACGTGGCGGCTCGCCCCACACCTTCCATGGCGCATGTGTTTTCCATACCTCTTCGAGTACTTGATGTTCGCGATACGTATCCATGCATTGCCAGAATCCTGAATGTTTGTACATCATCAATTGGCTATCAGATGTTGCTCGTTTGAGTGGTTCTTGCTCAAGAACACAGTCATCCTGCGGTGAAAGATATTTAAGAAATTCTCGTTCACAAACAAAAAAACCGCCATTAATCCATTCGTCGTTAATCTTTTTTTTCTCGGCAAATGAGGTGATCTGATTGCCATTGATATCAAGATTGCCAAAACGCGAAAATAAATTGACGCCGGTAAGTGTTACCAGCTTTTTGTGAGAAAGATGAAAATTGAGAAGATCTTCGATATTGATATTTGCAAGACCATCGCCGTAAGTAAGTAAAAAACGTTCGGCATTGATATACCGAGCAATGCGTGCGATGCGGCCTCCTGTCATGCAGGTTTGTCCGGTATCAGCAAGCGTAACTTCCCACTCTTCGCTGTGAACTTGATGTTCGGTGATTGATCCATTTTTGGTGTGTACCGTAAAGTCGACGCCATCAAGATGGTAATTGAGAAAATAATTTTT
>JAHFBS010000109.1 GCA_023249895.1 bacterium
CTACGCACGCTTTCAGAAGAATATACAAACGCTGCGCACAACCTTTAATACCTCAATGTTCTTGGGACTCATGGATACGAGCAGCATCCTTTCGCTACTCCCCTTGATGAAAGAAGGCAAAGCTACGGTGTTTTTCCCTTGGGCTCAGCATAAAGAACTCCAAGACCCAAAACTCACCCACATTGTCAATGGACCAGGACTCCTTCAGCCACAAATTGAAGCACTTGCAAAATCGGAAGACATCCAGGCAAAAAGAATAGCGATTTTTCATGCTGACGATGACTTTTCAACACGCTGGGCCCATTTTTTGGCCGACCGCCTTAAAGCAGAAGGACAAACTCCTATCGCCATCGAAAACTTTAATTTCTTCACCATGAATGTTGCTCAAACAGCTGCTGAACTTATCAAAAAATCCCCCAAAGTTGTTCTGTGTGTCTGCACCGGAACACCGGTTGTTGAACTCATCAAATATTTCTTTGGACACGGAGCGTTTAGCACCCAGTTCTTTGGGATCGATTCAACATTTCCCGTAAAGGACATTCTTAAATACACCGGCGTTGCTTTTTACTACTCTTCTGCCGTACCTGATCCTGCAAATTCAGAAATCAAACTCGCGCAAGAATATCGTCAGGCAATGAACGAATTTTTCCCCGAAGAGCCATTATCAATCCTTTCGTTCACGTATTACCTCTGCTCACGCATTATCGTTGACGCGCTATGCAAAGCTCCTGATGAAAGCGCCCAGGCTATTATGCAACAGATTGAAAATATGAAAAAAACAGAACTTGGCGGCTATCCGCTCGATTTTGATCCCTCAACGCGCTACATCTTCGGCAAGAAAGTATGGATAATTTAAGTGTAAGAAAGATTTGTCATGAAAAGCTTTTTTAAACTTCCTCTCAACTTCATCACTCATCTTTTCACCACAACACACGCCCATGCACAAAATTATCGCGTACGACTCTGGGCTATTATCATTACCTGTCTGATCATTATCACCACGCTTGTTCTTAAAAATCAGTCGGCAGGAATTCATGATACGATACCCACCGTTCATCAATTAAGCGCGCAAGAAAAAAACCGTGCAACTGCTGTAACCGTTGGCCTTCATATCAACGGATTTCCTAATTTTTCATTCGTTAAAAACGAATTTACTCTCGATGGCATTTTGTGGTTCAAATTTCAGTATGGATCGGTATCTCTTGATACCATAGGAGATTTTAGCATTCAGAACAGCCTGCTTGAAAACGGAGAAATTAGTTACAAATCAGCCCCAATCGTCAAACTTATGGGCGATGAGGTCTTGGTTTCATACCACATTCAATCAACCTTCAAAACAAACCTTAATTTCAAAGATTTCCCGCTCGAAAATCATCGGCTTAATATCATCATACAAAATAAAAATTCAACGCCGTATGAGCTCTATTTTGAATCGGATGAAAATAATCTCATTATCGCTCAAGAAAATCTGGTGTTTGATTGGAAACCTGGCAAAAAAGAAGTACGCACCGGCTACCTCCAAGCAAATCTTGAGGTTGATAATCCGGTCGCAGCCATTCGCTACCCCGTAGCAGTCTTTACCATTGATTTTGAAGGCATAGGCATCAAAGATTTCGTTTCACTGTACCTTCCCCTCTTCTTTCTCTTCTTTTTGGCGTTCTGTTTCATACTTATTGAGGTTTCTGACGTACAACGATGGGCATACATTGCTGCAGCGTTTTCATTTCTTGTACTTTTTCGCTTGGTCATTGATAACAGCATGCCCTCAATTGGTTATAGTACGCACATCGATTTTGTGTTTTATTTGCTCGTCACCCTGCTTTTGGCCCTTCTCTTTTTTCAAGTCTATATCCAGCTTTCCCTGCAAGATCTTCAACGATTACCTGAACATTCACGCAAGCTTGGCAAAGAAAAATTAGATCACGTCAATAACACATTTTTTCTGTTCATTCTTATCGCTCTTTCACTCAGCATGATTTATTCGCTCTTCAGGTAAAGTTTTTGCCTCTCACTTCCAAAAAAACTATACTTGGGCAAAAACAAAATTTTATACGAGGCAGATATGTATTTGCTCGAAGGCAACATAGGCGTAGGAAAATCGACTTTTTTACGATTAATCCAAAAAGAATGCCCAGAAATTTTGGTAATCCAAGAGCCCCAAGAAAGCTGGAGTTCACAAACCTATGGACAATCGCTTCTCGAAAATTTTTATAAGGATGCACAACGCTGGGCGTATACCATCGAAACGCTCGCGCTCGTAACTCGCGTCAAGCATCACATGGCCACGCAGGCCCTCAAACTTCCACTCAGCCTCATGGAACGATCGGTCTACTCTGGCCACTACTGCTTCGCCCGAAATGGATACGCACACGGATTTTTGAGTCCTTTGGAATGGGACGTATACTCACGCATGGTTGACGTACTGGTGCACCAGCATTGCAAACCACCACATGGCTTTATTTATTTAAGGGCTCAGCCAGAAATTTGTTTTGATCGCGTACAAAAGCGTCAACGTCAGGGAGAAAGTCACATAACGCTTGAATATCTTCAGCAGATTCATCACTGGCATGAAAAACTTTTGGTCGAAAAACAAGAAATCGCGTCAAACTTAAGCAAAGTTCCCGTACTTATTCTTGACACCCAGGTTGATTTTGCAGCCAACCCAGAACGCTTTAAAGCATATATTCAGCAGGTCAAGGATTTTATGCTCTGCACGGAACAAAAAATTAATGGCTCACCAGCAAAGGCTATCTCCAAAACGGAAAAAACAATCGCTTAAAGATATAATTGATGTGCTGACGTTTAAGAATTTTAACATGTTGCCGTGCTTCACGAATGAAGGTGTTCCAGCCGACATACGCAATACCAAGCGCACATAACAAAAGAATGCATGCAGAGATGAGCATAATTTTATGTTTTTTATTGCGGAGATACTCAATAAACTTCATTACAACCCCTTGCTGAATATCAATTTTATGGTTTCAAGAAACCCTCCAGAAGCTTCGCTTCAAACTTCTGCATCTTTGCCCAATCAGCGTCTGTTTCATGATCATAACCAAGCACATGCGCAATGCCATGAGCGCAGAGACGAATAAGATGGATATTTAACTCACGCCCTATTTTTTGAGCATCTTTCTGCGCATAAGCAACGGAAATAATCAAATCTCCCAGATTTTTTTCATCGGGAGTTGTTGCGCGAATGGGCCCACCTGCTTTAAGTTCCGGATAGAAGGGAAATGATAAAATATCGGTTGCTTTGTCTTTGTGGCGAAACTGCTTGTTATAGCGGCGAATAGTTGCATCGGTGGTGAGCAGAATATTGATATCAAAATCGGAGTATCCAGCGCGCTCAAGCATGCATTCAACCGCCTGGCGGAGAGCATTGATTTTAACGGGAATTGAACGTTGAGAATTTTTGATGGTAATCATAGTATTACGTGGGCCGTAAGCACATCACCTTCAACCACAAACTGACTGGCTTCCAACGGCTGAGCAGTAATTTCAAGCCCTTTAGCTTTTGTTACGCCCAAAAGTACCGCTTTTTGTTGCTCAAGGATTATACGAACTGAAGCGTCAGCGGTATGCACCACCAATGTTGCAATCTCTTTTTTGAGCGACACTTGCTGCATACTTTTAAGCTTTCTGACTGCTGCAATGACCGTAAGCACCGAGCTCATATCTTTAAAGCTTGTCTCAAATTCATGCGCAAAACGCTGTTGGTCATAATGAGTTGCGTGCAACGAAGCAGTCTGCTCATGTTGTTTGAATAATGCCTGGTACAAATGCTCGGTAACATGGGGTACAAAAGGTGCAAAC
>JAHFBS010000007.1 GCA_023249895.1 bacterium
GTAAGGCTCCGCTGCAATTGAATCAACCCGACGATAATAACGCTTGAAAGTGCCATCGCAAGAATCATCTCAAGCAAGGTAAACGCATGACGCATATTCATGACGGCTTCTTTTCAGAAGATTGTTTTGACTCACTACGCGGCATCACAAGAATCATGCTGATATATCGAGCAGCATTTTCAAATTTCCATACCCCAACTGAGCGAACAATTTTTGCGCTCTCTTTAAGCGGCGCGAGCGATGATTTTTTGGGAATACCTTCAACATCGGTTGTTATTTTCATTGCTGGCTGCTCAAGCTGCGTAACTATTTTTTTAGTTCGTTGCGCCTGATCTTGATAGGCATCATAAAGATTTTTTTTAATCAAAAAGACTTTTTCAAGCTCATCATGATCGCGGGTTATACGAATCCAGGCACGTAATTGTAAGTTTGATGCAACTGCAATAGCAACAGTGGCAATGCTCATTGCCAAAAAGACTTCAAGAAGCATGTACCCTGGTCGAAATTGTTGCATACCACTCTTCTTTCACGTATTACGTTCCCGGCCGTACTAATCCCTCAACAAAATCGAATGTTCCAAAAAAGGGATTCATCGTAAGGGTTCCACTCGATTCAACGCCATCAAGTGTACGAACAAGTTGCACAACCACATCTTGCACGAGGCCATCTGCCGTTATTGCACAATACGCAACGCCGTGCTGATCTGCAAGCATTTCAATTTTGCCACGGTAAACAGCATGTAGTTTTACGGCATCAGCAAATTTATAGGTTGTTGCCATATAATCTGGCGCTACCGGTTCATATTTTATATGCCCGGGTTTTTCTGGAACATCCATTGAAGCTTCAACCGTCACCGTATCTTGCTGCTGATTTTGTCTGAATACTAGGCGATATGGCTTGCGGTACTCAAGCGCATTGTGCCGCGCAAAAAGTACCAGATTATTTAAATCATCGGTGATATTTTTCCACTCAACGGCAGGAGCCCGGCGAAATAAACGCGGAACTGTAAAAGCGGCGATGACCGCCACAAGGGCAATCACCACCATCATTTCAAGCAGCGTAAACGCTGAACTTTTATATCCCGTCAACATAGCTTTCAGGATCGCCCTCACTTTGCGATGGGCCAAGGTAAATTACTTCAAAATTACGGTAGTTGTTTTTGTAACGAACCGGAGGACAGTTGTAGATAAATTCATTACCTGCTTTATCTGCAATATCAACATCTTTAACAAATGGCCACTTATCAGCATTCCGCTTAAAGGCTTCAACATTAGGACGTGGATTATTTACCAATGCACGAAGTCCTTCGCGTGTTGTTGGATACATACCGAAGGTCATTTTGTAATCAATAAGAGCTTCTTTAATCCGCTCAACTTTAAATTTAATGTCAGCTTTTTCGGCTTGTCCAAAATATTTTGTTATCTGTGGACCAACAAAAGCCATGATGATACCGATAATTACTAACACGATCATCATTTCAAAAAGTGTAAAACCTTGTTTTGCGCGTACATGCATAAAAAATCCTTCCGCTGTAGTTACTTAAATTTTAGACAAATCGGCCATGCTAATAATTGGCAAGAAAATAGAAAGCATAATAAAACCAACAACAACCGCCATAACTAACGTCATGATAGGATTAATTGCCGCAGTCAGCCCATTGGTTCTTTCTTTAAGTTCTTCATCATAATCATTACCAACGGTCAACAACATTTCAGCAAGTTTTCCTGATTGCTCACCGGTATTAATCATGTAGCTGGCTATCGTAGGGAAAATATTGGTCTCCTTCAAATATTTTGCAATTTTACCCTCTTTGATGATTTTCTCGCGAGCTTGTTGTAATTGCTGCGTTAAAACCTTGTTGTCTACGATATTACACACAATATCAAGTGCATCGGATAAATTGACGCCACTTTCAAGAAGCATTCCCAACGTCTTTGAAAATTGCACAATTGCCTTGGTTCGTGAAAAATAAGACGTAATCGGCATGCGCAGCAAAAATTCATCAATACGATATTTGCCCTGAGGACGTGTTCGCGCATACAAAAATGCTACAATGCCGCCACCAAGCACAATGCCCAACAATGTCATATTTGTTTGTACAAAATTGGACATTGCAAGCAACACTACCGTTGGCCCAGGCAACGTTTGCCCCGTTTGCTCAAAAAGCCCCTGAAGTCGGGGCACAAGCCCCACCAACAATCCAATAACCACTAATAATGAAAATGACAACATAAAAAGAGGATACGCCATTGCACTGCGTACCGATTTCTTGGTTTCTTCAGCACGTTCAAGATACGTGGTGAGGCGCATCAGAATAATATCCAACTTTCCCGTCGCTTCACCGGCACGTACAAGCTGAACATACACATTTGAAAATATTTTAGGGTAACGCGCCAACTCTTTGGCAAATGGTTCGCCCGATTTAATACCATCTTTAATACTGATAAGTATCCGTTTGAAGCGCCCCTCAAATTGTCCTTCGAGCAATTCAACAGCCTGGAGGAGAGGAACAGCAGATTTTAATAACACGCCAAGTTGTTTGGTAAAAAGAATAACCGTTTTTTGATCAATTTTTTTTTCAAAAATGCCCGCGAACCAGGAGTGCGCTTTTTCGCCCGAAATTTCAACAATCTTTGTTGGCAACAGGCTTTGGCCTTGCAATGTTTCTTTGGCTGCTTGTAGCGAAGTAGCCTCTATGGTTCCCTGAACACGGTCACCGCGTCGATTAAACGAATCATATTGATATAATGGCATAGGATACGGTCCTCCATGTAACAGGTACGGAGTGATAGCAAAATGCACATAAATGTATCACAATATACAACATGTCTGTTACATACTTGACATTGGTATTATATTTTTCATATCCATAAAGAGGTTTTTGAAACTCTCTTTTTCCGAAAGGGTGCGACCATGCTCTCCCACCACTCTCTTATTTCTCGTCTCTTTGTCATCTGTTGCGTTAGTGTATTCATGCTGAGCCCATTGTGTAAAGGTAATGGACAAAATACGTCAAATGATCAAAACCTCAAGAAGATTCTCGATCTTAATGAGGTACTTGGCGAGAGTCCATCTCAATTCGCTTCACAGTCATTGCGTGAAATTTTTCATCGCAATGATGTTGCTGCACACAATTTATCCACACGACCACTCAGCGAAGAGTCAAAAAACGAAGTATTTCAACAATCTTTTCTTAAATACATCAAAGATATTTATAACCGCAAAGACTACGCCCTTGCGCTCTCTCAAGATGCCACACATATCATTAACTTTCTAGAACTGAGCAATGAGATGACGCTTGATACCAGCACCGTGTATGTTGGTTTGCGTCTCTTTTATAATAAATTCAAAGCGGCAGAACTTGTTGATGATCAAGTAATCATGGGCATTCTTGAAAAGCTACCGCTCGCAATTGAACACCATTTTGCCGAAGAAAATGTCCTTCAAGCAACAACCGATCTTGCGTTTATCAAAAAACATATCGAAAACACGTTACTTACCAAGCTCACCGACCATTTACAAGACTTCCAAGCAGCCCCAGATTCATTTTTATCAAATCTTGCAGATGAACTTGCCCAATACTGCAAGCAACAGGTTGATACCGCCCACAAACAAGCATTCCGCATTGAAACACGCGAACGACTTCGTCAAATGACATTTCGGCTTTTTGATACCATGTTATCCAAAGCAATTTGGGATCCTAAAACCAATGATGGCGTTTGGAAATCTTTCATCAGTATTGCGAACAAACTTCAGCTTTTAGGTAACCACAGCATCATCAATCACATGGATGACCTTGATGACCTGCTCTGGACACTTACCCATCGTTTCTGCTTTTACCTGGATCTTACCGGCGCTGCATTACCCGTAAGCTTTTACCATCTTGTTGAACATGATCTTGATAACAAAGCGGTCTTCTTCTTGGAATTTAAAGAACAGGATGATGGGATTGTTTCTAAAAAAGAGACAATTGCGGAGGCATTACTTAAAGCCAAAGCCCGCGCCATCGCTTATGAAAAGAGCGGTATAATAGCAACACAGACGGTGTTTTAGATTCCATTAAACATTTAATTGAGATTGCCATTTATAAAGTGGTGCACGATCGCAAGATAAAATGGACGGCCAGCATGTTGAAAGCTATTTGAATGATGGAATGGCGTAATGAACGCCGTTTTTTGCGCAATAACAGAGCTCCAAGCTCGTTCAAAATCTTCCCAACTAATCGATGGATCATTTTTACCACGGATAAAAAGAATAGGCACCGTAATATCAGGAAGATAGCGCATTACCTCAATAGGGCCTTGCTCATCACGAAAGAAATAATTGATAGGGTTACTAAGCGCGGCGCAAAATAATTTTGTACATGGCTTCAAGCAATTGGGAATGCCACCTGTGAGTGGTTTACACATAAGACATGGATCTATGATCATTGACCGCACATAATTTTCAAGCGATATCATCCCACTATCCAAAATAAGTTTATCGAAAAGCCTTTCTCCCTTACGTTCGCACAGAGCTTGCGCCTTAGGAAACATAAATCCGCTATAACATTCACCAAGCCCTATAATATGCTGATACCCCAACAAACGTCCAAGGCGTGCTGCTGCAATCACTTCTTCATGATTATCAGTAAAAAAAGAATTAACGGTATGCCTAACCAGTTCTTTTTCATTGAGCGGAGCCCAACGATACTGAAATATTAAAACATCATACTCGTTCGCAAGATATTTCGCATGATGTTCACATTCTTCAAATGTCGAACCCATGCCAAGAGACAAGATAATCAGCGTTTGTTTTTGCACCGATCCATAATAATGTCTGCCACGAAAAGAAGATCCGCTACTGGTATTCAAAAGCAGCGGACATCCAATAACAACGTCAGAAGAATAAATTTGAACATTTTCGTTTTTTCCACATTGTTCAAAACGTTCGGAAGGGTAAATTTCGCATGATTTAAACGCCTGCTCAAACACCGGTCTTTTATTTTCATTAAAAAGACCATCAAAACAATGTTCTACGCCATCACTTGTTCTTATTACATAGCCAGTGGCACAGAGGCCGCATGTAAAACAAGATATAACAAACGCTAATACTTTTTTCGGCTGTATCATATTGTACTCAGATTTTGGCGCTACAATCTTTTTTGAGCAGCTCAGAGATCGTAAGAAATTTATATCCTTGCTCTTTGAGTCTGGTGATAATGATATCACTTGCTTCGACAACATCATGTTCGTCTCCGCAGCCGTCATGAAGTAAAATAATTGAGCCCGGACGAACGTCTTTCATAACATTATCAACTATCTTTTGTACACCAGGCGAATCCCAATCCCATGCAACGGTATCAAATAAAATATTTTTGCGATTCATTTTTTTTAAAGTCCAAGAATCGGCAAGAAGTTTCATGCCCTTGGGGCTTCTGAAAAAAATCTCTTTATCATAACCACAATCACGAATTATTTTGTCTGTTTTTTCTATTTGCTCACGCACAAACGATGGAGTTCTAAAAATAAGAACCGGATGTGTATAGGTATGATTACCAAGCTCATGGCCAGCATTATACTCTCTTCTCACCAATGTTGGATTTTTTTCAGCACGTTCACCAATAAGAAAAAATGTCGCATTAACTTGATGTTTTGCTAAAACATCCAAAACGCCCTCAGTTGTCGGTGATCGTGGACCATCATCATAGGTAAGTGCAACGATTTTTTCATCGGTTTGCACACAACGTATGGCGATTCCAAAAATCTGTGGCGTATTAGGGATTGACACGAAAAAAGTCGCGATTGGAATTGCTAGCACAGTAAGAATAAAACCTATCATAAGCTTAATCTTTCGTAGTTTTGATGGAAGCCAAGCTATAAGTATAAATCCTGTACTAAACATTACAATCGCAGCAATGATCATACTTCGCAATCCTTGTCATCGTCTTTATCACTTTTTTCTTTATCAACTGCCGTCCAATCATCATCTTCTTCGACCATCAACACCGTTCCTTTGGGCGCAAATATCATCGGCTCGTGGGGAATCAAAAGCTCGAGTTTAGTAACATCTATTCCTGTTGGCGCCACATTCAAGAGTTCTTTTTCAAACGCATTAAGGAGCTCTAATTTATGGGCTGCTATTTTTCCACACATGTCAGCTCGCTGCGCAATACTTGCAAGTTCATCTTTGATAATCTGCAACATACCAATAGCAAATGGCCAATCAAAAGAATCATCCGATACCGACCGCAGCATATCAACCAACATGTGAAAATTGCGTTTTCGAACTTTTCTATCACGCATATCACATGCTCGAATAATATGAGATCGAACCGCTTTTTTGCACTGTGCTATTAAACTTTGTTTACCGCATTTATGATAAAAAATTTTTATAAATTTAAAGCTAAAAGCATCATCAAGCTTCGGTGCCTGTACCACACCATATCCATACGACCATGCAAATAACGCTATCGTTATGAATTTTATCACTAACTTCATTACACACCTCCCTTTCTTATTTTGAAACCTTATGGCTGATCCGGCGAACCGCAATATGATCGGTTAATAGGCTCCTGGTAATCAGGCATGTCTGGATTATGGAAAATAGAAAAATCACACAGCAGTCTTTTTACCCTAATTTTTCCCTGCAAAGAAAGCCTAAATGTCAGCAGCTGAAGCCTCATTTCATGAACAATTTTAAGATCATGCGGCAACGCATGTATGAACATATCCAATAATCCGCTTAAAGCAGCTTCTTGAATGACAGAAAGATGCACACCTTTATCCACAAGTTTAAGGAGCGTACAAACAGCATCAAGCTCACAACTTAGCGTTTGAACAATCGCTTCTTTGTCCGGATATTTTTCTGAATATGCAAAAATTTGCACAAATTGATCGTGCAGTGGTGAAGACTCCGCAAACATCGCTATTGCTGAATGATGTATAAACAAACTTGCGAGTATGAAAAAAACGTTTTTTATTTTCATCATACGTCACCACATTAATGTTTACGGCTACACAGAGTAATGAATCTTTCTCTCAACGTGTCGAAGAAAAGTGCTGTTCTTTCGGACAGGTCAGTAGCACTCATATTGGAATGCAAGCTTCCTATTGTTTCTAACTTCTTTCTTAAAACAATAACTTGTGCTGCAACCGTACCAAAATTCTCAACCCCCTGCGCCCCTAATGCATCAACCTGTTTTAATCCATCCAAAATCTGCAATACATCTTCCTGCACGTACGCAATAGCATACATTCTTCCTATCGCATTATCTGTTGTTTTTGGCTCCAACCAAAATTTAAATATTTGATAAAACTCTCCTTCTAATGGCCCCATTTTTAGCGGCGCTTGCATACCAAGACGTAGCACGGTAGCAGTTGAAAAATCTTCAGCCTCCTCTATGAACATTTGCTGATCAATATATTCAAACGGAATATTGATAAAATTTTTAAAAAAAGCCAGCACCTCATCACGCACATTGGCTGCAATCAGATCTTTCTTGATCTCCCAACGCATATGCAAGATCAGATAATAATCAACAGTCGTTTCAAGAAACTCAAGCAGTTCATCATGCGAAAGATTTCTTTGATTTAAATACAGACAGATCCGATAATGACGCTGACAAATTCCTTCGTCAGAAAAAAGCCATTTTGTATCATGAAAACGTAACTGGTTTCTCCGTACAATCTCGTTAAATCGTGCCGTGTCCCAACAAAAATTATCATTGGACTCTTTCATTGCCTCCAAAGAGCCACATGCGCCCATCACAAGAGAAAATACCAACACTTTAATCATCATCTTCATAAGAAAAGCTCCTTTAAAAAACTTTATCCGCTTCACCACAATCGGCACCATTAGCATAATCGATAATAGATAACTCAGCGAAAACTATTTTACCGCAAGCTTAATAAGGCTTCTAATTGCCAATCTTGTTTAACCGCTGCCCAAAAATTAAGCGCTTCAGATCGGCTCAACGGTTCAAAAATCACATCATCAACACATGTGGTATGAAATTGCTTATCTAACGTAAAAAAAGCACATCGATAATTATTACGAATTCTAAGAAACGCAAATTTTGCAACATTAAACGGATACGGCATGATTGGAAAAGGCACGCTATTACCCTGTATATCTTTGGTTATCGCATACACAGGCCCCCATTTTTTTTCAATAAGTGGAATAATTTCAACCAGCCCAAGAACTCTTTTCGCCTCTTGGAGCAGTGCATCATCAAAACGCTGTCCACCAATCAACGCTAACCTTCCTAACGGAGTTCCAAAAAAGAGAGGGGTGTTCTGGTAGACACACAAAACAATTCCACCATTTGCCACTATTTGATTGAAACGAGGTTCAATCGCATTATCAGTCTGTCCGCCTAAATAGTATGCAATATCTTGAATGGTAGCATAATAGGACCGTAACCATTTATGCATGAAACCTTCGTACGATCCGCGTAAATACATTGCGTGCACGCTTGTTATGCTTATCGCGCATAGGCTCAAGACAACGCCCAACAACTTCATTACGCTCCACTCTTTGTATAAATTTATCGCGGAACTAGACGCAGGTAACGTTCTTCGTCACGAAATTCTCGATGCGAGGTTGCATATGCCTTAACCTCATACAATCGATCAATAAGGATCTGCATGTTATCGATTTTTTGTATCACATCGACTGAGGATGCGCAATCACGGCTCAAATCCTTACGAACGCTCCGTAATTCTTTGAGGTCCTTTTCAAGCTCTTGTACGTAGGCATGAAAAGGTATTTTTTCTGCTGAACGTGGATCATCGCCCATTAAAAATACCGACAGGGCTGACTGTTTTTTGAACGGTTTTCGCAGTACCAGATCTTCTAATTTTGACTTAATTTTTTCAGGTTCACGATCACCATCCAAAAGAGCAATTTCATAAGAATATTTGGTGGTCATTCGCTGATATTGCTCATCGGCAGCAACACGTAATTGTTCTTGATAACGCGGCGAAGATTGTTTGCTGCAACCTGCGATTATCAGAGCCATACCGACAACAATAGAAACATAAAACGAACGATTCAACATACGTATAATATCCTTATATATCAGAAGTAATTATATACAACTCTTGATTGTGATAATGTTTGAGTAGAATACCAGTTACACAGGCAACTACAATATCAAGATCAGGCTCAAGCGAAAGAAACACAGCTGTTGTAAAAAATCTTCATATGATTACGGCCACCTTAAAAGTCATCTTTATCAAGCTTTGACAATGCGTCTTTATCTTCATCATCAACTTCTTCTTTTTCAGTGTCATCAATCATAAGATCTTGGTTACCAAAAATAGCTCCATCGGGACTCATCCAAAATACGGCCTCTTCTTGTTGCAATAATTCACGCTCTGCTTCTTTTGGTGGTAGTACTTTAATCCATTTTTCATGAAAACAATAATGAGTATCTCCATCGGCACCATAATACACACAACCATCATGAGGAGGTTTTTGTTCTTTGTAACATTGAATCACAGCGCTTTGGGTCGCACGCTTAGAGTGCCAAATATCTTTTACTCCTAATGCATTTTCTACAGTACCCTCAATGGTAACAACTCTACCGATAAGATGCTTATAACCCGCAACAACACGCGCATAATATTTGGCAGAAAGAAGTGGCATAGTTGTTGTCATTAAAAAAATAATGCTCAACGTTTTCATCATGTTCATGTGTACTCCTTTTCTGCATAAAGACTTTTTTATTCTCTCTCGCTCAAACCAAGTGATTGAATGTAAAACTCAAAAGCATAGCGGCCACGGGGAACATCATCTTGAAAAATTGCTGTCAAAAACAGCATCATATATTGTATTTTAAGCCCAACTACATCGACATCAATCTTATCTTTTGTATATGACTCAATATTTTTGCGCACTATTGTTTCGATAACTTTTTCAAGCACGCTCATAAAACATGAGAAACTCATTGAGCTCTTTGCAAGCTTCTTTGCTAATTTTTCCGCTACCTCATATTCAAAAAGATCACGCTCAGGCGTTATAAAAAAGCTAAAACGATCCTGAAGGATCTGAACATCAGGCAACGCAAGCATAGGATCTTCAATACGATCTTTTCCATGCGCTAAAGGCCGTATCGGTGATGCAATTTGCGCTTGCGCGCCCAACCAGCAAAAAGCTATAGATATAAGAAAACATCGCGCCAAAGCATGTATCACCACACCCCCTCCCTCTTCTGAACACATTAAAAAATATCAGACAACGCAACATCTTTAATTGTGTACCTAGGCGCATGCATCTGCAAGTCATTATTTTTTTTGTGAATAAAAAATCTAGACAAAAAAAAGCCTCACGATTTTTACATCGCAAGGCTTTTAATTAATCTGGCAGTACCTATTCTCCCAGGCCGTCTCCAGCCAAGTACCTTCGGCGTCGTGAGCTTAACTGCCGTATTCGGAATGGGAACGGGTGTTTCCCCACGACTATGGCCACCAGAAATTTTTTAGTACATATCAAATTTTATGATCTTTTAAATTCTGCCGGCGAAACCTTACGATGTCACCGGCAGAATTTTTTACGCAAATACCATCAAGAGAATTATTTTTTTGAATCGCGCACAATGAAAGAAGTTTCAGTTCATTTGTTTTGATTTATATAGCGTAGATAAAACATTCGACCTATTAGTACCGGTTAGCTTAATATCTTGCAATACTTCCACACCCGGCCTATCGACCTTGTAGTCTTCAAGGGGTCTTATGTGCTGCAGTTACCCACAGCACGGGGTATCTTATCTTAGGGTGGGCTTCCCACTTAGATGCTTTCAGCGGTTATCCCTTCCAAACCCCGCTACCCAGCTTTGCTCTTGGTGAACAACTGGAACACGGGCGGTTTGTCCATTCCGGTCCTCTCGTACTAGGAACAGCTCCCTTCAAATACCCTACGCCCACAGAGGATAAGGACCGAACTGTCTTACGACGTTCTGAACCCAGCTCGCGTACCGCTTTAATTGGCGAACAGCCAAACCCTTGGGACCTTCTCCAGCCCCAGGATGCGATGAGCCGACATCGAGGTGCCAAACCTCCTCGTCGATATGGACTCTTGGAGGAGATCAGCCTGTTATCCCCGGCGTACCTTTTATCCGTTTAGCAATGGCCCTTCCATTCAGAACCACTGGATCACTAAATCCTGCTTTCGCACCTGCTCGACTTGTTTGTCTTGCAGTCAAGCTCCCTTTTGCTTTTACACTCGCTATGACGATTTCTATTCGCCATGAGGGAACCTTTGAACGCCTCCGTTACATTTTAGGAGGCGACCACCCCAGTCAAACTGCCCACCAGACACTGTCCTCCTTCCGGATCACGGAGAAGAGTTAGATTTCCAAATCAACAAGGGCGGTATTTCACCGATGACTCCATCCCAGCTAACGCCGGGACTTCAAAGTCTCCCGCCTATGCTACACATGGTAATCCAGAAATCAATGCCAAGTTGCAGTAAAGGTGCACAGGGTCTTTCCGTCCTTCTGCGGGTAGCTTGCATTTTCACAAGCACTACAAATTCACTGAGTCTCTCATCAAGACAGCGCTCAAGTCGTTACGCCATTCATGCGGGTCGGAACTTACCCGACAAGGGACTTCGCTACCTTAGGACCGTTATAGTTACGGCCGCCGTTTACCGGGGCTTCGAATCAGTGCTTCTCCTTTCGGATGACACCTCCTGTTGACCTTCCGGCACTGGGCAGGCGTCAGACCATATACTTCCTCTTTCGAGTTCGCATGGCCCTGTGTTTTTGTTAAACAGTCGCCTGAGCCTCTTTGTTGTAACCGCCAATTGCTTCGTTCACGTATAGTGAATTAACAACGACGGCACCCCTTCTCCCGAAGTTACGGGGCTATTTTGCCGAGTTCCTGAATGAGAGTTATCTCAACGCCTTAGTATACTCTACTCGCCCACCTGTGTCGGTTTCCGGTACGATCACTTTTTTGCTTGCTAGAGGTTTTTCTGGTCAGTGGAGCATCAGCACAACACGTCTCTCATCTTCGATTAACGTGCCCGTCATCTCTCGGCGTTGGGTTCGCGGATTTACCAACGAATCCCGCCTACAGACTTAACAAGGCATCCATACACCTTGTGCGCTTAGCTTACTGCGTTACCCCTTCACTCGAACGCTAAAAGTGGTGCAGGAATATTTAACCTGCTTTCCATCGCCTACTCCAATTGGCCTCGGCTTAGGTATCGACTAACCCTGAGCGGATGAACCTTTCTCTCGGAATCCTTGGGCTTACGGCGAACAGGAATTTCACCTGTTTTTTCGTTACTTATACCAACATACTCACTTCTCTAGCTCGATATCTGTCTTCACAGTCAGACTTACCACTAGAGAACGCTCTTCTACCACTTCATACTTACGTATGAAATCCATAGCTTCGGTGGTTCGTTTTAGCCCCGTTCATACTTCAGTGCAAAAACACTCGACCAGTGAGCTATTACGCTTTCTTTAAATGATGGCTGCTTCTAAGCCAACATCCTGGCTGTCTGTGTATCTTCACCTCTTTTCCCACTTAACGAACACTTAGGGACCTTAGCTGATGATCTGGGCTCTTCCCCTCTCGACTATGGAGCTTAGCCCCCACAGTCCGACTCCCGTTTTCAAAACATAGAGCATTCAGAGTTAGAAAAGGTTTGGTAGGCTCACGCCCCCTAGCCTAAACTGTGCTTTACCGCCCTATGCAATTCAACGAGGCTATACTTAAATATATTTCGAAGAGAACCAGCTATCTCCCAGTTTGATTGGCCTTTCACCCCTATCCACAGGTCATCTCAGAAGTTTTCAACCCTCACGAGTTCAGGCCTCCATCTGGTGTTACCCAGATTTCACCTTGCCCATGGATAGATCACTAGGTTTCGGGTCTGCCCCACGCTACTATTCGCCATTTTCAGACTCGCTTTCGCTACGGCTCCGCTCTTTCAAAGCTTAACCTCGCAACGTAGGAGCAACTCGTTGGCTCATTATGCAAAAGGTACGTGGTCGCACATACGTATACCGTGCTTCCACCGATTGTAGACATTTGGTTTCAGATTCTATTTCACTCCCCTCCCGGGGTTCTTTTCACCTTTCCCTCGCGGTACTTGTTCACTATCGGTCAGCAGGAAGTATTTAGCCTTACCCAATGGTCTGGGCAGATTCCCACAAAATTTCACGTGCTCTGTGGTACTTGGGAAACAAATTATTGCATAGATCTGATTAGTCACTTACAAGACTGTCACTTTCTACGGTCGCCCGTTCCAGGGCTGTTCAGTTTAATCAGATACACAACCCGATAAAACCACTTATCGGCCATCTGTCCCCACTACACTTGTACTGCAACGAATGGTTTCTTACACAGCACAAGTTTGGGCTCTTTCCGTTTCGCTCACCACTACTCAGGAAATCACTTTGTTTTCTTTTCCTGGCGCTACTTAGATGTTTCAGTTCACGCCGTTGCCTTCCCTACCTTATAAATTCAGATAGGGATGTCTGGAGTTTATCCAGACGGGTTGCCCCATTCGGAAACCTTCGGATCAACGCTTGGTTGGCAGCTCCCCGAAGCTTTAAGCAGCCTCCCGCTTCCTTCATCGACTCCTGATGCCAGTGGCATCCACCAAATGCCCTTTTCAATTATCTACAAATCTCTCATTGCTGCTTGAATCAAAACTCAATTCTCTTGGACATTTACGTACATTTCAAAGACCAAAATTTTTATATATTTACATCCACTTATGAACTCGAAATTAAATAAACCTGAGGGTGAACTC
>JAHFBS010000008.1 GCA_023249895.1 bacterium
AAAGCACGTGCAGGAATTTTAGTATCAACCTTGAGATCCATCATTTGCGCATGGAGCACAATCATCTCAAGCAACTCTTCTACGCCCTGTCCGGTTTTGGCAGAAAGAGGAACCACAACCGTTTCACCGCCCCACTCTTCAGGAAGCAATTCATGCTGAGCAAGTTGGCGTTTAACCGTTTCAACAGCACTTGATGAATGAGCTTTGTCAATCTTATTAAGCGCGACAATAATAGGAACGCCCGCACTTTTTGCGTGCTCAATAGCTTCAACTGTTTGTGGCATAATGCCATCATCAACAGCTACAACGAGCACGACGATATCGGTAATTTTTGATCCGCGCTCACGCAAGAAAGAAAACGCTTCGTGGCCAGGAGTGTCAAGAAACACAACCTTGCCATGCACGCTATCAACTTCCCAGGCACGAATGTGTTGCGTAATGCCACCTTTTTCAGTAGCCGCAACTTTCATTTTTCTAATGTAATCAAGCAAGGTAGTTTTACCATGGTCAACGTGTCCCATAACCACAACAACGGGCCAGCGCGATTCACCCTTGGTAGCACCTACTTCTTTTTTTATTGCAGTTTTTTGTGCTTCAACAGAAGCCTTTTGAACATGAACGGTAATGCCAAATGACGTACCAAGTTCACGAATAGTATCAACCGACAAAATGTTGTTACGGTTGCTCACAATTCCTTTTTTGAGCAGTGCCAAAATAAGTTCGCCGGAGGATTTGTTGAATAGATCGGCAACCTCGAAAAGAGCCATATTGGCACGTATAGTAGTTTCAGTTACCGGCCCACGAACCGCTTCTTTTTGCTGCACAACAGGACGAGGTCTTCGACGACGACGGCGACGAGGTCCTTGTTGCTGAGTCAATCCAAAAGCAGTAACCCCCGTTGCCTGCAAAAGACGCTTTACACGCTCTTGCTCACGTTGTTCTTGTACTTCAAGATCTTCTATACTCATTGCAGCTGGAATGGCCTTAGTATCTTCTTTTTCGGAAGCTTCTGGCTCAAAATTTTCTTCACGCTCTTCTTCTTTTTCAATATCAACAGGAGAAACATCAGCCATAGTTTTTACAGGACTTTCTTCATGCAAAGATGGTGTCTTATCTGACCGCGAAAAATGTTTTTCCAGATATGCATGCGCATCATCAGTCAAAACAGTCATATGATTGGAAACCGTAAAGCCGCCATCATTTAATACCGATAGGAGCTCTTTACTTGGAATACCAAGTTCCTTGGCTAATTCGTAAACACGCATGTGTTATTCACCTGATTGTTTTTTTTCACGATCATCCGACTCACCATTCTCATTGTCTGAAGAAGCCTGTTCAGACTCATCATACAACGACAAGGTCTCTTGAGGAGCTGCAAGATCCTGAAGCTTAATCTCTAAACCAACAAGCTGTGATGCCAAGTTGATATTTTGGCCCATCTTTCCGATAGCAAAAGAACGCTGATCAGGCGCAAGCCATACAACAACTTTGTCATCACCAACAAACTCAACCTTGTCAACCTCTGCAGGTTTAAGGCTTGAGCGAACCAGCTTTTCGGTAGATTCAGACCATTGAATAAGATCAACCTTCTCTTGCCCTAATTCGCGCAAAATTGGTTTAATGCGAGCGCCGCCAATACCAACGCAGGTACCGACAGGATCGATTTCTTTGCGCGTCGAGGCAACAAGAACTTTGGTCTTATATCCAGGAATGCGTACAATTCTTTTAATTTCGACAAGGCCCTCAAAGACCTCAGGAATTTCAGCTTCGATTAATTTTTTAACAAAATCAGCAGATGCGCGATCAAGAACTAATTGATAGTCGCCTCGCGCAACCTGAAAAACATCCTTAAGCAATGCACGAATTGGATGTCCAATTTTAATAGGCTCGTTAGGAATGGTGTTTTCAACCGGCAACAAAGCAAGGATTTCACCGATTTTAACAGCATAACCAGCACGCTCACGTTTGTGCACATTGCCGGTAATAATGGTATCTTTTTTGTCTTTGAATTCTTCGAAAATAGCGAGCTGTTCAAGATCTCGAATTTTTCCTGCAATAATTTGCTTGGCAGTTAAAATCTCGATACGGCCAATTGGTTCTTCGAAAGGAACGGGGATTGTTTCGCTAATTTTGATCGAAGGATCAATGATTTTAGCGCGGCGCAACGAAACTTCTTTGTCCTCATCAGCTACCGAGGCAACAACTACCTTGCGGCAGAAAACTTCAAGATTCCCTGATTTGCGATTAAAAGAAACCTCAAAATCAATCGTGGGAAAACGTTTAATGTAAGCAGCTTTAATGCCTTCGCTTACGATTTCAATGATTTTCTCGCGATCAAGGCCACGTTCTTCAACTAAGCCTTCAATAACATCTGTCAGATTCACAGCTTCTTATCCTCGCATACGCATGAACAGCTAAAAAAATGGGAACTTTATACTACGGATTCGCCTAGTTTACGATTAAAAACAAAAAAAGTGAAGGTTTATCGTTTTGCCTACCGCTACTACAACTTTCTATTTGAATTTAACAGGCTTGCATATCGATTCTTTAGGGGAATTTAACACCCCACGCCCTATTAACTATCATCACTGTGTTTATAAATATATATAATAATAATAATAAGCAGACGTTTTTTTGTGGATAACTCACCCTGTCACCACCACTTTATACTTTTGAATTCATACTTTTTTGCGGGTCGAACCATTGTTGATAACTTGTTGATAACTTGTTGATAACTTGTTGATAACTTTTCCAACCCCCTCAATTGGTCGATTGCGCAATGCTTTTGAAGAGGTGCTTTTTAAAGGCCTCTGGTGATCGTAACTTTGGTGGTGCTTTTTGACTTATCCACAACTTATTCACAGGTTATCCACAAAGTTATCCACAATTTTTTGGCAGAAATAGTAAGTAATAGAAAGATTGTAGAATTCGTACTTTTAGTGCGATTTTATTTTAATAGAAAATAGTTGAACGCGTTGAAAGTATTTACTATAAATAAATTTTTCATGCTCTTTGGTGGTGCTAGTCGCCGGTGAATCGTTTTTCGGTGTATTTGCTTATTGCATGAGTTATGGCGTTATCATAGGTGTCTGTTTTAAGGTCTCTTTGTTGCCATGTTATGCGGGCGGCGATGCTTTGTGCTGTTTGAATAATGCGTTCGCTATGTTCTTTGTTGAGTAAGAAATGCGTACGAAGATAGTCTTCCAAAATCTCTTTGCAGCTTTGTTCTTTTGCAAAAAGATCAGGATTTTTTTGTTGCGCTGTTCTTAATGCTGTATGTGCCGTTGCAAAGCTTACGCGTGCGTGTCCGCGACTATTTTTAAGGGCAAGCATTGCTTTGAGGTAGCCAGCATGACCATTTTCTGCTGCGAGTTGTATAGGCGTTTTGCCCAGGATGCCGTCACCCTTTTCAACAAGTGGGGTGTTCAGAGGGTCGAATGTTTGGGGAAATTTTTCATAAAGGTTATTGATTGGTTGTAGGTATGTATCAATTAGTTTTGTGTCTCCATATTTCGGCATCCCTTTCTTTTGTGGCGTATCGATTGGCTCTGATACTTCGTACACTAGAAACGCTGGAAGTATTTTGCGTAGTGCAATGAAGATGGGGTTTCTGGGGCTACTATAGGCTATTGCTTCTCTTGCTTTTATGAGTTTATCAAGAAGTTGTAGGTTTTCGTCTTTATATGTGAGAGGGTTAGCGCCACATTTAATAAGTGTATCCAGAACTTCTTCAATAGCTTTTGCTTTAGGGAATTCAGGAATTTCAAGGGTTGTGGGCGGTGTTTTGCTGGGTTCTGTGTGCTGAGCAAGGATTGTGCGTAGGGTGATGCCGAGGGGGTTAAAAAGGTTTGGATTTGCATTCTGTATGTTATTAAGAAGAAAGCCCACCATTCCAACATCAAGGTTACCGCATGCGATAATAAGAGGGGTTTTGCCATCAATTGATGCTTCGTCAATATTGGGAGTGTTTTGTTGAAACCACCAGGAAAGTGCTCTTAGGTCTCTTTCTGCGAATAATGTTTTTATTGGCTTTGGTTCTTTGGGTTGTGGGGTTTCGGCTCCTATCGTTGCCCAAAATCCGAGACTAAAAAACACTAAAAGTGACGAAATCTTTGTGTTTTTCATAACTTTCCCCTTTCAAATTATTCATGTTTTTAGTGTGCCTTTTCAGTCTGACACAAATCAAGAAATACGCTTTTTCATGAATATAAAGAGCGCTAAGCTTAAAACTCTAAAGAATGGTGATATTTTGGCAAAATTTGAAAATATTAAATAAAAATTTAAAATAGAAAATATTTAACAAAATTAGCTTATTTAAACCAAATAGGGGATTTGATGAAGAATTTCATGCGATTAGTGCTGAGTTTAGTATTTATTGGTTTAGGATGTTGCAATACAGTGTTTTTGAGCGCTGCCCAGCAACCGCATAAGCGTAAGCAAGAGGCCGAAGAACCTGTTGCTAAAAAACCTCGGCCTGAACAGCATGAAGAAAAAACTGATGCTGATCGCGAGGAAAAAGAGCCCGAAAGAATGGTGGTGGATGAAAGTAAAGGGCTGCAAGAGATATCTGTTGATGATGAATCTAATGGCGAAGATGACGACGACGGCGAATATGAGCCGTCAGAGCAAATCAGTAACATAGAGATTAGTTTTCGAGATACGCTTATTCGACAATACTTAAAATCCCCTGAGTATCTTAGTGGCGCCGTAAGTGAACGTGATTGGTTTATGTCAGCTATTGAATCCCTTTTAGCCGCACAGAGTGCTTCGTATTCTAAACAAGATTGTGAGCATTTTTATCAAGTCATTGACGCTCAGTTATCTCTTAATGTTTATCCCATGATGGCCCATTTTTTTGATGCCTATGTTTTATGTGATAAGGATATTTCTGATTATGCAACACCAGGCGAGGTCGCTCAGATCTATTCGGGGAGCGTGGATTTTAACGGTTTTAAAAGTCTTGATAGTAAAAAAGTAGTAATTCAGAGCTTTCGCGGTTCTGGGTATTTTGGTCGTGCTCCAGATTTTTTACAGAAACTGTACGCATTAAATCCTTCTCCTCGAGCTATTGGATGGCTATCAGATCTTTCTCCCTTTTATAAAGAATTATTTACCGATGATCAGCCCAATGGTGCTGTAGTAATTAATGGCGCGAAAGCCAATGTGTTGGTTGATCAGGATATTGAGGTAATAAGATCTGTAATAAACAACGACCAAGAATTGCTATCTTTAGATGAAATTAATAGGAATTACCCCGCAGCGCGCCGCGATTTTTATGATCTTGTTAATGGTTTTGGCAGTTTGCGTTATCGTCTTCAAAAATTTATAGCATCGCTTAAGATTCCCGGTGAGGCTTCATCGGTAATGAATATGTACAAGAATATTATTGAAAAATATGCATCAGACAGTCTTCAAGCATCCATACAGGTTCGAGAAAAGATCGATGCTCTAAGAATGCGTTTTGGTTTAGTAAACGTTCCAGATACACATTGTTCGTGCTTATTTGATTGCTGGGTTATAAGTGCCTGTTGCAATGAGTTGATCCGTAAGATGCATGGAACACGCTTGGAGCAGATACTCCAAGATCTTGTTCATAACGTTGTAAAATTTGAAATTAAGTATGCTGGTAAAGTTGATCCGCGCCTCATAACCCATCTGAATAATAAAAAGAAAATAATTTTGGATGAATTTTCTAAGATTAGAATTGATACATTTAGGGCATATACCAAAGCTCTTTTGAGGCTGACTGAGCGAGCTCAAGAAATTATTGTTAGAAGTGATGAAATTTCAGATCCAACCCAAATCCTTGCGCATGCGTCTGATAAAAATAGTATATGTAAGAGAATGATAACATATTAAGACTGTTGGAAGTTGACAACGCCTATAACAATGTCATATATCTCAGCTGATGGCGTTGATCATGGCGGTATCAATCGTACGATGAATACTCTTCTTGCGCGAAGTTTTTTGAGTAATACCTTTTGTTCTTCTAATGGTAAGTTTTTTTTACCCAAGTCTTTTTCGACGATTGTGGGTGACCCAGATCAAAAAGAGTCAGTTTTCTCTGCTTTTGGAGTATGGCTTGCTATTGTTTTCGTTAATAATATTGCAGTCCCCTTGCCTTTGCCTGCTGTGTTTTATGCAGGACTTAAGAACATACTTCCTCACCAAGAAGATCGTGCCGCAATAATAAAATGGGCAGAATATCTTAAGAATTATGATGAAAATACATTTAATGCTTATTGTCCGCTTTTTCAGGCACTTTTACATGGTACAGTGGAAGAGATGAGAGCGTTCTGTCGTGAAAAAATTGGCTGGGACGAGGCTGATTGTTTAGCAATCACAGACCAAAATAAGTTCAACAAAGTCTTGCATGAAATTATTTTGCCTACTTTTTCTTTAGATTCACAGCACGTGGTGTTTGGTAAAAGTTATTCATCCTTACAAAATGATTTTGCATTTTTCGGTGAAACACCTGAGGTTTTCCTTGAGGATACTAATTTTTCAAAAGCTTTTGCTCATATCAATGATGAACGTTTTGCAACCGTGACGCTTGACTACCTTAAGGAGTGGGAAAAAAACAGTAGCGAAGAGGAGGATGAAAGCAGTAGTGAAGAGGATGAAGAGGATGAAAAGATAGAGGGATACTCTTTGTTCTGTAATTTATTATGCGATCTCTTTTCGTGGCTTTCGCCGTACGATCTTGCACACTTTTTCCCCCAATCCATAGATGCAACAGAACTTATTGCGCATCTTGAATTCAATAAAACAGACGTTGTGGGGTCTCCTATGTTAGCGCATGCTGCAGATGTTTTTGAGCAGGTTTTACGTGAATATATTAATGAAAATCGCGATAACCAAGAGAAGATTGGAAAACTTGTGAATTATTTTTCAGGCTCGCCCGTATACCAGGGTCAACAATTAAAAGTGCAGTTTGCTAAGAATCAAAACTACGATGAAAGCGCACATACCTGTTATCATACGGTACAAATTAATATGGGTACGGTTAACGAGCACAACGTGGCAATTGCTGGTCGTGCATTAGCATGTCAGGAGAACGAGGAAGCATTTAAAACTGCTACCAAGGAATTAATCGTTGTTTGGGGTGGCGCTGAACGCTTTGGGCTTGAACAACAATTGGATCAAGCGCGACAACAACTTGCTGCAGTACTAGCTGCGCCTCAACCGATCTAAATTTACGGGGGCGTTTTTACGCCCCCAACTCTTTTAAACGTTCCATAACTTTTTTCATATCTTCCCACACAAACCGTTTTGCATCAGGATTGCGCAAAAGATATGCCGGATGATACGTCGGCATAACAGGAATCGTATTATACAGGTGAAATGTGCCGCGTGCATGAGTGATTTTGACTTCATCTCCGAGCAATGCTTGCACCGCTGTTGCACCGAGCGTGCAGATAATCTTGGGCTGAATAATTTCGATTTCCTTAAAGAGCAACAACTTTTTACAGGTATCGCTTTCGTGGGGAAGTGGCGTACGGTTACCCGGTGGACGACATTTGACGACATTTGATATGTATACGTCCTCGCGTGTCAGCTTCATTGCTTCAATAATTTTGGTAAGCAATTGTCCAGCTCTACCCACAAACGGCAAACCCTGTTCATCTTCGTCTCTTCCGGGCCCCTCACCAACAAACATAAGCTGTGTGTTTGAATTGCCATGCCCAAACACCACTTGGTTTCTGCCTTGTGTTGCAAGTGGGCATGCGGTGCAGTGAACACAGGGCATAAAGAGTGATTCAAGTTGCTTTTTCTTATGATCAGGAGATGTTTGTTTATTGGTGCCTGGTGCAAGAGCTGATGCAGGAGAACCACGATAGACAAAGCCCTGTGGTTGTTGCGTGGCAAAGGTTAAAAAGTTAAGAAGATGATCTTTTTTATTCATGTGCGGCAGTATAGCATGCTTCTGAGTTTTTATCTAAACTCGCCACTTCCGATCCGGTAAGCAGTGCGTCCATGGGACTTGTTTCGATTGGTGTTGGTTTTAAGCGTTTATTAGTACTCAAGAATTTTTTCAGGAAAAGTGGCCATAGGGTAGTTTTTGCAAATTCTGTTTGGTAATAATTAGTCTTTATAGAATTTTTTGGAAAATAAATTGATATCCCGTGAGCATTGTTAAAATTTTTCCCAAAGGTGTTAGCGATGATCACCTTTTCAAGCGCGGCCATGCAGTCGAGTGCTGCTTCGTGTGCATTATGCCAGAGCTTTTTGGTTTTATCTTTGTTGGTAAAGAAAAATGAGAACCAGTCTTTGCTATCATCTTGGCAAAGATCATTGCTGCAACTTGCAAAACTCTTTAAAAAATGCGTTAGATCGACATAGTCGGTATCCAAAAACTCGGTGGTGTAGTTCGGATTGCTACGAATATCGTTAATGATTTTGTAAGCTGTTTTTTGGTCGGTACCCAATAATTCAATAAGTGTTGCACTTAAACGATTAAGCGCAATTTCAACGTCATCAATACGTGACAAATCGAGTGCAGATTGAGTAAAGTCGCCAACCGTGTACGAATATTCTTTATTAAAACCGGCAACAATGTTTTCAGCTAACTCATTATCCTTAAGATTATTATTCATAAGTGGTTCAAGAATGTACTGATAGTTATAGCCGCTGCCTGGTTCAACTTCTTCAGAGCCAACCATAAAATGTGCGGCATTTTTTACTTGTGATGCAACTTCAATCATTGACATATAGCAGGCGTCCATAGCAAGAACGTCAATTTTTTTACCCTTAAGAACATCTTTGGTAATAGCATTAAGAGCATCGCGCAAGTCGTCGTTAGTCAGATAGACTTGTGCAACTTCGTTAAAAGCAATGCCTCGTTCAATATCTTCAAGCTTGCGCAAAAATGATAAATCCTGAGCGCGTTTACGATCAATTTCAAGAAGCCCACTCTGGGCATTAAGAACAAACAATTTATCGCGAATTTGCGTGAGTGCGCGTCCCCATGCGTGAGGATCTTTAATGCCGGTCCCGTGGTTTGATAACACTAAACAGATTTTTTCTGCGGGATAATTTTTAATGCCCCATTGGGCAAATTCATACAAATTTTCGGGCGTTCCGCTAAAACTTGTTGACGTATTGCTCAACGTTTGTACTGTTTTTGGATGATGGCGTTCAATGAAGTAGCGTGAAATTGATTTTTCTCCTTGAACGTCGAGTTGCAGCAGAAGGTTGACATAGGGAGACGATCCTAACTTAGTCATTTGCTGGAAATTATTGATGGCGTACTTATGAAGATTGTTGTTGTTGCACATGTATACCATAAAGTTCCACGCTTTGGGTGAAGGCGTGCTTTCCTGTGGTGTGGGTATTTCAGCATTGAGTTGCATGAAGGCTATGGTACTGATAAACAACAATCTTGCGACATGGTTCCTGTGGTGCTGCATAATACGCTCCCTTTCTTGAGTAAATAGGTAACAACCGGTAAAAAGCATACGAATATGCCAGCTAATGACACAAGATCTTTGAGCTTTTTAATTGGTTTTAGCGATTTTTCCTTGCTGATGATCATTCAAGAGTCGTGAAAGCAAGAGTAAGGTGAATGTGAGCCCAAAGGTGAGTTGAAAATCAAGAAAGAAAAGTTGCATAGGATTATAGAGCAGAATAGTTAAGCACATGAGCGTGAGCAGGTGTAATGAGTTGGTATGTCGTCCACACAGCCCTCCGCCCTCGGTAATAAGAAACGCGTAATAAGCACGTGTAAAGGGAATGCTTGACCAACTTACTATGTCGTAAATAAGACACAGTATGATAAGAAAGAGGCGTTTGAAGGTGATATAAAGCGGTATAAAACCAAGTAAAAATCTCCAGATCATAATGATCAGAATAATATGAATTCCCGAGCGTGCCAGATAATGCGACAATCCCCAGTAATTAAATTTTTGACGTAGATCATCAATTTCCAGTTGTTGTTTGTTACCCAAAAAAATAAGCCCAACGTATGAGCGCGTGAGTGGGGTAAGACAGTCAGTAAGCGCTCTATAGGTAGTGAGTCGAAAATTCCACAACCAGCGCCGTAAGCTTACGCTTGGCCGATAGATGCATTGTACGGCACTGCGAAATGGAATAAATAATGAGCCGACAATATGTTCTTTAATCAGATAGTCATAGTAAGCAGGATTGCCTGATGATGATTGTTCGGGCGGTGGCTTGAACATAATATTTTCGATGCGTATCTGATCACCAACCCTACAAAATGTATGTCGCTTCATGTAGCACAATAATTCACAGGATTGCGTAATCGTTGCCGTAGGGGTGGTGATAGTAATTGTTTTGAGCCTGAGTACATCATCAGCAAGCCAGGGCCCCCAATGATCTTTATCAATTATGGTTGCCGTGACAGTAATTTTTTGATGAGCAAGGTGAGCAATGGATCCTGCATGCTCGGCGCGTTGTAGTGTTAAAAGTAGTGCGCCTACCAAACCGGCAAAAAGTGCACAGATGATGCGTATGATGGACATTCGACGATAGCAGAGTGCACCAAAAAGCGTTGCGGTTGTTACCATGCAACCGGTTGCAAGTATCCACCACGGCATAGGAATTGCATTTTGCACGGCAATACCAGTGGCAAGTGTAATAAGTGGCGTGAGGAGTGGAGTGTAGGTACTGCGTGGACGTTGGGTCATGATGATACAGTGGCAATCGTGTGGGTAAGAATCTGAAGTTTACTGCCATCATCACGCGCTAGAATGATTATGTTATCATTGTGTGCTACGACTATTCCGGTGATGCCGTTGATGGTCGTAACGCGTGCTCCTTGACAAATACCAGCATTACGCACGATGCGCTCGTGGCGATACCAGCGTTGCGGAAGCACAATAAGTGCTCCACACATGATGACAAGCGTGAGGGTTGGTATAATAAACATAAGATCCATAAAAACACCGGCGAGTAATGTAGCAAACCCTTATATTTGTGAAAGAACCATGAAAATTAAGCGTATTTTTGGACGAGAAATACTCGATTCACGTGGAAATCCCACCGTATCATGCAGCATTGTTCTTGATAACGATGACATTATAACGGCTGCAGTTCCCTCAGGGGCTTCGGTAGGCAAACATGAAGCTGTTGAGTTGCGCGATGGCGATGAGCGTCGCTTTGGTGGCAAGGGAGTGCTCAAAGCGCTTCATAATCTGACCACCGTCATAGCGCCAGTACTTATAGGCAAGGAGCCTGATGTCGTCATGATGGACAAAGAACTTATTGCCCTTGATGGAACCGCCACCAAATCGCGTCTTGGTGCTAATGCACTTTTGGCCGCAAGTTGTGCGGTTATTCGCGCTCAAGCACATGTGCAGAAAGTTGAGCTCTATGAACTTATTAATGCATTGTGGAACTTTGAAAAACCAACGTTGCCACGATGCATGTTTAATATTATTAACGGTGGCCTGCATGCGCAGAGTGGATTGTGCGTCCAAGAATTTATGGTGGTGCCACAGGGCAGTGATTATGTTACACGGCTTGAATCTGCAACTGTTCTGTACCATCGTCTCAAAAAAATACTTATGCAGCGTGGATATGCAACCGGCATTGGAGATGAGGGTGGTTTTGCGCCACGGTTTACGCAGACTGGCATTGCGCGCGAAAAAGCAGCACTTGATGTGCTGGTAGAAGTTGCTGCGCAAAGCTCACATAAAGTTGATATTGCCCTTGATGTAGCCTCTTCCAGTTTTTACGATGAAAAACATAATCTTTACCAACTTCATGATGAAGATTATCGATCAGAAGAACTTGTTACCTGGTATGAGGAACTTGCGCGTTCCTATCCGCTTATCTCACTTGAAGATGGCTGTGCTGAAGACGACTGGGATGCATGGTCTCTTTTGACCAAAAAACTTGGTAACAAGGTGCAACTGGTTGGGGACGATATTTTTGTAACCAATACGCAGCGCATTCAAGAAGGCAAACAGCGTTCAGTTGCCACCGCTGTGCTGATCAAACCCAATCAAATTGGTACGGTTTCAGAGACGATTGAAGCAATCAAGTTGTGCAAAAAGCTTGGCTATAAAACGGTTATTTCGCATCGCTCCGGCGAAACGAATGATGATTTTATTGCAGATCTTGCGGTGGGTACTGCGGCAGGGCAGCTTAAGTCCGGTGCACCAGTACGCGGTGAGCGTGTTGCTAAGTACAACAGGTTGTGGGAAATTGCGGTGACGTTAGAGGGTTAGTTGTAGTGCTTTTTTGTACCGTACCATAAGCACGCATGCCACCAATGCAAGCACTCCGGTTACCACAAAAACGCCGTGATGCGAAAATTTATCCCAGGCATAACCGCTGACTGCGCCGGTGGTAAGTATGGCAAGGCCGGTGACCGACTCAAACATCCCCAAATACGTAGCTTTCATATGTGCCGGCGCAAGCGCTGCCGCATATGCTTTGTGCGCGACTTGCACAATAGCCAGTGCAATGCCGTACAGAATAAAACAGAAAATAAATTGCGGAATGGTGCGCGCGAATCTGAATCCAAAAAGCATGAGCGCAAAAAGCGCGTACCCCATCACAATCATCCGCCAATGGCCAATTTTGTCCGACAGTATGCCAAACGGGATTGCAAAAATAGTGTAAAAAATATTGAACAATACATAGAGTAGCATTGCTGTTTGCAGTGGCGAGATGGTTGTTAGTACCTGTTGGGCATCAACCACAAAAAACATATAGCTGATACGTGAGCACGAAAAGAGCGTTGCAATGAGCGTGAACAGTTTGAACGGTGGAATAAAATCGGCGAACCGCAATTTTTGTATGCCGTTGGGTGGCGGAACTGGCGCTTGAGTCTCAGTAACTTTGGTGAGCGGCAGAAGTGAAACGAGTGATACCATTGCCGCAAGAACGATGATTGTGTTTGCCCCCATATTCCAATGCCACACACAATAAAACGCGAGTACTGAGCCGCCTATAGCGCCCAAATTATCAAAGGCACGGT
This sequence comes from bacterium, assembly GCA_023249895.1. Taxonomy (GTDB): domain Bacteria; phylum Babelota; class Babeliae; order Babelales; family RVW-14; genus UASB124. The sequence continues at coordinate 12,950 of JAHFBS010000008.1, forward strand.
GGATACCAAATCCCTTGCCGATATTATTGGGGAGTGTTTGCGTAATAAGTGCATCGCGTGGCGAGGTGCGGATGGCTTTGCCTATCCGTTCAAGACCAACGAGTCCAAAAATGACGTACCACGTGCGCGCAAAAATAAGAAACAGTTTAAAAATCGCTGACGTTGCATATCCGCTATAGATAAAAAATTTGCGGCTTGCCCATTTATCAGAAAGTCTTCCGAAAAAAACTTTGAGCAGTTCTGCGGCGCTATCGCGTAGCCCGCCAATAAGGCCCAGTGCTATGCCCGTACCGCCCGCGCCGGTAATAAGCTGAGGCAGTATAGGTAAAATCATTTCGCTGCTTAAGTCGTTAAGCAGGCTTGAAAATCCAAGCCACAAAACAGTGGCGATACCATTTTTCTTTGGTTGTTCATCCATTACAATACTCCCTGATTTACTCTATTACTCGAAACCATTAACTAGAGCTTAAAAGCGCCATTTTTCAGAAGCAAGATGTATAAAAAACAGGGTAATTTTAGGCTCAATATGTATATTTTTCATGGTTACTTTGGACGATAAATGTATGTTTTGCACGGTTAACGGCGTGCGTTTTTAGATTTTGTTTTTTTGGATCGAGCCTACTTTGTGACCATCCATGGCTAAATTCGCTAATTATTTTAACCATGGATGGCTGAAAAATCAGGGTTGGTCTTCTAATTTATGATGCTTATGCTTTGGAGATTTTTTTTGCCCTTT
>JAHFBS010000009.1 GCA_023249895.1 bacterium
TATAACACTTCCTCCGAAGACCCGGGGTGCACCTATTTTCGGTGCACCCCTCTATTCACTTATTGATTAAGAATTACGAAGTTTTGGGCTGTTCCGTCATTTGCTTTTTCTGCACCAAGCGTTCCAGCCGCTGCGGCAACTCCAAGTGATTGGATTGCACGTAGAGGTGGGTTGTCATTACGGATTATTTGCTGACCATAGAAGACAGAGCCGAGACCACCATCTGAATATTTAGACTGATAGGTCGAGTAACCAACAATGTCATAGAATTGTGTTTCGCTGAAGTCTACTTTCTTATGATATTGAGCTACATCAGTATCATTGTTAAGGCCTGGCTTAGCGAATGCTCTGAATGCAAGTGCATCGTAGAAATATGAGGCATTGCCCCAATATGCTCTACCGGCAGATCCATAGTTGACGGTATCCAGATCACCATCACTGCCTTGACGATCAAGGATCAATGGTGCTGATGCTAATATTGAGTAGTAACAAACATCATCAGCGTTGAGTATTTCAACAGGACCAGCATAGTCCCAAATGTTGACAAAAATTGGTAATGTTGCAGTTGCGCTGCTTGGAACTGACAAGATGTTACCGCCACCACGAACTTCTGAAAAATCAGCACCATTAAGATTTAAAAGATAACGATCAGCCGGACCAATAGCCATTAATGATGAGCGGGTTGATGATCCGTCGAAAATATTACCGTGCGCAAAAGTACCTTCTGCAAGATCTACGCCAATATGTCTGACGTTATTAAGCGATTGTACTTGCCATTCACCATTCCATGGATCGGTATCGGGATTGAACGCAGGGACCGTAACATCACCAACCGTTATAGTCTGTACAACGCCATCAACAATAACAGGGTTGTTGGCTACAACAGCCGCCGTACCATTTGGATTACCATTCTTATTGATCACACCAGCTGCAAGACCAAGGAAGCCTTCGCGATCGATATGCATCAATGCACGAGGGCCATTGAGGACCAAGCTGAAGGTAATTGAGTGATCCAAACCAAGATCGGTTGGGTTACCAACTTGGAATGCGCCACCGGCAACGTTTTCATCACCGATGTACCAGGACCCTTGACGTTGAATGCTAATAGTCAGCGCAGTTGTCTTGGTAAGTGAATCGGTTTCAACACCAACAAAGGTGTTGCCGTTAACCAACATCTTGGCATCTTTATTCAACCAGATTTGGCCTTGTCCAAGAATCTTGATACGGTCACGAGCTGAAGGGGCTGTATCGTTACCAACATAGGTATTGTTCTTAGCATCGGTATATGGAATGAAGGTTGAACCTTGTGTATCACCTTCAAAAACCAATTGCGATTGATCATTGAAATACAGAACAACACCGCCGGTTGGATTTTCTGGCAATCTGAGTGTTGCACCTTCTTCAAAGATCAGTTTGACCTTACCGCCAAAGGCAATTTCTTGACGTTGTGCTGATTGACCAAAGCTGCTCAAATCAAGTTCGCCATACGCAGGAATACGAATTTCGTAAGGCATTTCAGAGAAGAACGTCAAACGTTCTGGATTATCACCGGATGCAAACTTCTCAGTGGCAATCAATGCTTGACGATCAACAACCAAGAGATTGTTGTTAACATCAACCGTACCATCGCCAAGAGGGCAAACCGTTACATAGTCTTTGCCAAGCAAATTCCATGCGCTGTTTGAAAGTTCATTCCAATGACGGGTACCAAGTCCGATGTGACCATTAAATTCAACAAAGAGCACGGCGTGTGCGCCTTCGCTGATAAAGTGATCAGCAACAGGATGGAAGTATTGGCCAAGTCCGGTTGTACCAGCTGTTGTTGCAACTGAGGTAAATTCACGTACACGAGCCGATATTGGACGAACACCATCACCTGAAACATCAAGCAAGAATGGATCTGACATTGTTGCGCCCGCAACGTGAAGTTGTGTTACATCGTCACCAGGACCGATATAAAGAAGATCTTGTGGACGAGGAGCAGGCGTATCGATACTCTCCGTTGCACGCATCAACCATCTAAGAGTATTTGATATTGCTGCTTTACTTGATTTAGGAGGCGTATTTTCAAAACGAGGGACCAATTGATCTCTGTTATGCCAGCCAATGGTTACTTCTTCTGCGCCTGATGCATCATTGTAGAATGAATTCTGGACATTACGATCGGTATTCTCGTAGCTCAGACGGACATAACCATCAGTGTTTTCACGACGAGCATCAAACATGGTGCTGGTAATGTTATATGATTGTACGCCATAGCCATAAAGCTTGTTGTCAAAAGTTACTTGATCGTGAGGAAGATCAATAACACCACTTAACCAGCAGGTACGATCGGTACCATCAGCGTTGTAATCATTCCATACACGTTGTGCGATGAAGGTTGAGAAGACTGATTGATATGGAATACTAGTACGGTCGAGCGCTGTTTCTGGAAGTGCTTCTGGGCGCGTGATGGTGATTTTACCAGCATGTTTAACATATACCACGCCACTATCATCTTCGCTGACTGCTGGAGTTGCTACTGTTTTACCAAACAGATCAAATGAGCCAAAGCACATAATGCTACCATCAATCGAAAGCGTTGCTGGAAACATCATGTTAACGCCATCAAGATCAAATTTGCTTGAGGTAAATTGGGCAGTAAGTCCGCCGGTGTAAATTGGCTCTGCGGGGAATTCGTATGGATAAGAATAAGGGAATTGAGCATCTTGACCACGAGGAGCAAGTGCACCTTCAACAAGATCAGGGTCTGATGGAGAAACCTGTGTATACCATGTATCAGAAGGCCAACCAATGGTCATGTTGCAAACTGAATCATAATCTTGTTGCGTATAGCCAATGATGTTTTGAATCACTGCGCTATCCAACTCTGAAAATTTGATTGGCAATGCAAAGAGGAGTAAGTGATGCGCACGTTGCTTGCTGATATAGTCTCGCTTTGCTTGTTCATCAGTAATTCCATCAATAATTGCTTGTATTGATGGGCAGAATTGATCACCGTTTTGCATAGAAAGCGTTACGGTTGCGTTCAGCGACATATGATTTGGTTCGACTGCCGCATTGTGTTTGAATACGTTGATGGAGCAGCTGTTGGTTGCAAAGTTGAAACTATTATCAAACATGCGTGACATTATGCTGCCGCACAAGAAAATACGGCCATGTCCCGTGAGCATGGTATCCAATGGATCGCCATGATCAAAGAATTTAAAGGTCGATTTATTATCATCGCTCAAATGATTTGGATAACCGTAATTATCTTTGACGACAAAGCGAACGCCGGTTGCATTGAGTGATTCTTGCAATTCAACAGTCGAATTGTAGAAGCGAACTTCTGGGAAGCGATAACGATCTGGATCGGATTGCGTATTGGCCATTTCAGCGCCAACGTATTCACGCGCAAAATACAAACGCTCGCCACCGCTTACACCTGGTTCTGAACTGAGGAATGGAATTCCATCAACCTTTTTTGTTGCATCAGAATGACGAACAACAAAATTAAAGAACGAGGCAAAGTTGTTGAAGAACAATGTTGGTGAGTTATAACGATTATATTCTGTGCCGTCATTCAACAACGGACGCATAACTGGATCACCATTAACAAAAATTTCTTCGCCGCGATAGTTAAGTAAAATACATGCTGCATTCATAACGCCGGTGGTATCACCTTCAGCACCAGCCCTACCAAGCAAGAGTGCTGGAGTTTGGGCCGTCAGTGGACCTTCGACGTCAAGAACGTGCATACCTTCGCCGCTTTGAATGGTATTGTTATTTGGTGAAAGGTTATAGCCATCGTAGGTACCTGTTCCAACAGCAAGAATTGTCGTCCAATCAGTTCCTGGAGCATCAAGAAGCGTTTCGGTGTTATCAGGGAAAAGGTTATAAAGATAACCATAATTTGATTCAACCGATGAACGGAGATACAACGTACCATTGCCAACCGCGTTAAGAATTGCTGTTGAAGGAATATTGGTTGGTGGAATTTGTGTATACGGATCGGCAATAATAAAAGGACTTATTTCAGATCTACCACGGCTTGGGTTACCGTCAACAAAAAGCGCAACATCAAGACCATCAACAATCAATGCTGATGGGTTACGATCTTTAAGAACGCATTTTGCAGGAGCAACTCTGCTTCTTTCAAAATCGTGCCATGCAAGCGCATCGACGGTATTGCTTGAACCGGCAACATAATCAACAAAAGTCCAATCTGCCATATCCATCTGTCCGTTGACACCAAGGATAAAACCTTTGCGTACATCATTGAGTTGGTTAGCAGCATTTGATGGCGCCCATCCATAACCCCAGGCACCAAGAACATCATTGTACAAATCCCAATAAGGATCTGACATCAATTTGCCATGGCTTGCGACATCACTAACAACCAAAAGGCCTCGACGAATTGATTCGCTAGGCTCTCCTGCCATAGTTGCAGATACACGCATATGCGCTTTGGTACCAGCAGGAATACTCAAATCATATGCAGGAGTACCAAGTGCGCCACCATTGGTATAACCACTGATTGTTTCAGGATTAAAATTATCATCAACAAAATGACCGGCGATCATTACCGAGCTGTCGTTGAAAGGGAATTTGACAAGCTTGCTTGCAATAAAATCATACCAATAAGCACCACGCAAGAAGAAAACCATACGGCCGGTACCATCATTGCCGGCGTCAAAGTCCATAGCACCATAGCCGGATGCACCAGCGGCATCGGTCGAAAGGTAGGTGATAAAGGAATTTGGACCAACTTCAATCAAGACGCGATTTGATTCTCCTGCAGCAGGAAGAGCTCGTTGGAACAATACCTTGGTGTCGCTTTCATTGTCTTGATCCATGCAAATAAATACGCGCGTTCCGCCAGCTTCGTGCGATGGTTGATCAATAAATGGATATTCCGTATCGCCCACGGTTACATAGGGTGCTGAGTAATCAATTTGTCCGTTGAATTTTACAAAAGTTCCATCACTCATGACAAATTTGACTTGACCAGGACCTGCAAATGTTACTAACAAATCTTGTCCGGTGATTGATTCAACTTCTTCGACGTTCGTTCTGCTTACTGTTTTACCGCGGAATTCAAGATTATGAAGAACGTTAACGGTTATCGTTCTTGATGCTGCTGTCTTGAAATAAATTTGTGAAGCACCAGCTTCAGCAAGAGGAGATCCCGTTGTTACCGTATTGGTCACATCAAAATATGGCTCAATTACAACATCCTCAGCGATGTTGATAGCCATATCATGGCCTGTTGCATCAAGAACAACGTTACCATTGATCTTGAGCGAGCATGGAATTGGGTTTCCTAATGCATCATGCTGCTGGAACGAACCAGGAGCTGATGGATAGTTTGACCACAATGTACCATAAACATTTAACGTATGGTTGAGGGCTGTTGCAGTAAAAGGATTATTGTAATTTACGCTTGGTGCATCATATGCAACATAATCACGGTTTAAATAAACGCCACCGGTTGTTGCAAAATCATATGTCCATGTATGCGTAATCGCTGCATGATCTGGATTAGTATACGAATACGAATAGGTATCAAGACCGGTACCAACAGGAGCCCAATCATATGCACCTACGTGCATGAAGGGCAATCCCGCCAGCACTGCACACATCAGTATGCGTCTGAGGTTTTGCTTCATAATTCTCTCTCCTTTTGAGAAGAAACCAATAACAACTCACGCCGATTTTTTGCTGCTAGCATTGCACCATCCTTTCGAACGAATCCTCCTTTCTGCATACCTAGACTACGTATCAAACGCTCACACATTTACTCATGATTTAACAACAAGGATGCAAGAAAATTTGGCGACTTCGAGCGCCGATGGATTTGAGCAGAGAGAATTGGAGATTAAGGCGTGAATCAGCGAATGCTGATGGCAAGAAATTCAAGAAGTGTTCACTTTACCTAACCACTCTCCACATCACCTTTCTCATCCAACCTTAGCGCCTGCTAGCCAAATGTCAAGGCCGGTCAGTCCGGCATTACGTGCATGTATAGCGCAGATTTTTTATGTGTAATAAAAAGAGGGGTTAATTGTAAAGATTTTAAAAAAATCGTGGGCGGCTAAACGCGGGATGTTGTTTTCCTAATATCTTCTTTGACGAAACTGAAAAAAGCGCACACTTTTGTCACACTCGATGTCCATAAATCTTCCCACCACGAGGAGGACTCTTTTTCTGACGGCTGTGGGCGAGCAGCAAAATGCTGGCACCGTTCTTTAAGTAACTTGAAATGATGCTCAAAACGCATTCGGACATCAGCGCTATCAGTCAAAATTACATTCTCCTGATTTTTTTCATTCGCAGATTTTGTCCAGTTAAACGAACCTGTCCACACCTTATTATCAATAATGGCAAATTTATTATGCATCAGCGGCTGACGGAAGGAATGCTCGGCTCCAAAAACATACAGATCAATGTTACTCGCTTTAAGTTGTTGCCCCTTGCCATAATTGCCTACCATACTTGATGCATCAACAATAATTTGCACCTCAACCCCGCGTTTACGCGCTCGAACAAGTGCTTGAGCAATTTTTTGGTCGGTAATCATATAAATTGCAGCATAAATTTTTTGATGGGCACCATCGAGAAGTTCTACCAGTCTTGTAGCAGGACGATCATCGGGCGCAAAAAATACCTCGGTAACACCATAGGTAATTCCAAAAATCGCGCTGCAAACTATCAAAACTATTACCATGCTACGCATACACAATCTCCCCTGTCCCCATTATCTGTTGAATTTTTCTATCAAGCCCCGTATGGTGTAATGAGGAAGTTATGGGGCACAGTGTATGCAACACTGCTCTTTTTGCCAATATTTTTTATGGTTGGCGCAGCAACGGCAACTGACATTGAGCAACTTCAGGATCTTTACAAAAAAATCGCTGATGGGCTTATTAGCATGCGCAAAGAATCGCCACAAAGCCAAACAAAAATTTATGCCATGCTTGATCAACTCGATAAACTGTATTCACTTGCAAAGAATGGTGGCGTCAAAATTCAATCACTAGAGAAAAAATACCAAGAAAAAGCTGCTGAAAACACTTCAATTAAAAATGAACTGGCACAAATAAAAACTGATATGCACGGGGTGCGCAAGTCACTTGAAACAGCTAAAAATAGCCTTGATCAAAAACTTGAAGAAGATAAAGAACGGATTCAAAGTCTTGCACAAGAACGGTCAACACTTTTAACCAAAGTTGCACATCTTGAGGAACAACTCGGCAGCAAAAAACGTTCATTAGATCAAAAAAATGAACTCGTCGCCATGGACGATCAGAAGCTTGATGAATCTCATCCCAACTTAAGTCGCATTTCAACTTCTGAACCCATGTCACCACCTTGATCTCTGACGATCTTAAAATTAATTTCATCAGAAAGCATATACTCCAGCTGCGCCGAAAAATCTTTTTGCAAGTCAAGATTCTTTTGAAGACGTGCGTGCAATTGATCGCCAAGATCTACTGAAATTGATCCTTTGAGCTTGCTTTGACTGTTTGCATCATTCAAATTGGGCATGATTTGGACATATTTAAAGGTCTTACGGATTTTATCAAGCCATCGAATTTTTGGATTTTTAACGCTATTAAACAAAAACGCATCAATATTTTGCAATACCATTGCCGGCAAGTCTGATTGCAATGTTGCATTTTCTGATCCTGCCAGTAAAAGACCAATTATTTGTTCTTCGGCCAAATCAGGCGACGATTCAAGAAGCAATGTTGGCTTTTGTTGCGATCCGGTCATTTGGAGCGTAATAAGATATTTACCAATACGATTTTTTGCGACAAGATCAATTAATGGATCGTTGGTACGTCCGGCAATAAATTGAATCTTACCGTGTTCTATGTTGAGCGTATTACGAAAAAATTTAATAACACCACTATCAAGATTAATTCTTCCAACAACCGACGGCGGGGCATACAACCCCTGCGCAGGATTACTACGCACCTTCATATCAAGAGAGGCTTTGGCTTCTATTGTTGGTGTCCTTGCCTGAATTGGTTTTTCAGTCGTAACTCTAATATTAAGTCCAAGAGGCAACCCCCCACCCACGCCAGCACCAAGAGGCCCGTACAAACTTCCCGCTTCTCTGTCAGAAAAGAACGTATCTTTGAGTAATGAGCGTTTAAGTACAAGTGATCCTGAGATAAGCGGCGGCGCGGCATTGACCTTGCTGCACAATAAATTCCCGTAAACAAGACCATAAAAATCACGCCCCCAGTTGACCAGCACATTGTCAAACATCAACGGAATATGAATCATACTGAGGTGCCATTTATCATTAAATGCAAGCGTCGCACGCTGGCAGGAAATTAATCCCTTGGTCATTATTAGTTCAGCAGGCTGAAAAATAAGTTTTTTATTTTTTCTATCAAGCGCAAATGAAAGCGATGCTTCCTGTACAAGATTATAATAACCAGGGATAAAGAATCGTCCCTTACGCAAGCCAAGAGTTCCTTTGATAATTTCAAAGTTTTGCTGATCAACACTCAGATCAAATACGCAATTGTTATTTACCAGTCGCCGACGCAATGGCTTACTCAATAATGAACGCAATAACGGCCAACGAATAAAACCCTGAATGATAGATGGTTGTTTATTATTCGATGAAAGATGAACTAATTCATGAGCACCACGACAATACGATAACTCTTTGCACAAAAAGTATGGTGCAATAACAGCACTGGTAACAAACTGACCTTTTGCCACATTACCTTTTACGGTCAAACATTTATCCTGCAGCTTTAAGATGCCACGATAGGTTGTATTTTTATTATGCACTACATCATTGAATTGAGCGCTATACCAACCTTGCATGTTTCCTTGAGTATCAGACGAAAGCTTCAATGAACACGCATCAGCATCAAAAGTTGGCATCCATGCAGAACCAATGCGCGACAACTCAAGCGGCTGAGTATTGGTTAAAGAAAGCGTTCCATAATTTTTTGCCCTATACCACGTAATATCACCACGTAGCGCCATATGCTCTAAAGGCTCGATCGTAATGTCGGAATGCAGTCGACCTAAATCAGCATGAATGTCATTAAACGTTATGCTTTTGCAGGCAACACCAGCTACTTTTAAATTAGAAAGTGTTAACGATCCCTGTGCTGATGGCGTTTTATCAAAATTGCCACAGAGATCAACGGTGCCGGTTCCCGTCAGCAATAAGCTTTTTGACTCATTCGTTGATTGAGCATCTGAGGTAAGCCATTCGTATATTCGTTGCGCATACGCCAGTTCAAAGACGCCCTTAAGACTAAGCTGCGACGAAGCATCCCCCGTCAACGTTAATGCAAGATCGTGTGTATCATGAGAAAAAGTTAACGAACGTTTATCATTATCCCACAACGCCTTGAGTTCACAGGTTCCTACAGGATTGAGGGGAGGACAAATACCCTTCAACGTTGTTTGCATATACCAAAGATTATTATGAATATTTTTATAACACTCAAAAGCTCCCTCTTCATGATGAGCAACCACGCGTTTGTTACACATAATAGTAGCACCCCCCGGAGTTACCATGCCATGCCATGCAACAGCACCAACATTAGCAACATGATCATTTTTGCAAAAACGTAATCGCCCCGGCATGTGCACTATACAACTGGTCACTGGCACCGCACTATGATGAATGTCCACATCAAGTTCAATGCCATTAATCGTTATAACCTGCGGAGATATTTCAAAAGAGGAGGCTTTGGTAGCAAAAATTCTCTCCAGATGATCAATAAGATCAGACCCTTTGTTGTGATACAACGTCTTTGCTTTAACACCATTAAACGTAAGGTGTAAGGCAACTCTACGGTGAAACAAAAGATCAAATATTGAAACATGCACTGAGCAATCATCAAAACGCCATTCATAATGACGATGATGTGCCGGACGAATAACGCCCTGCTTAAATAACATTGAGAGTGAGAAGAAGTTAACTTTTACTTTGTCATAGGTAATACGAGCGTCCCATTCGGATTCAAGAAACGCAATAAGCTTGGTGCCAACAAATGTTTTGACCGTTGTTGATGTCTGAAGCATCCACAACGAAAAAATAAGGCCTCCTATAAACGCGATGAGGACTCGCGTAACAACTTTGAACATAACGGTTGCAACCTGAATTTACGACGCCAACAGAACCCATTGGCCCGAATCGTACATATACTTACGTAAGTAGGATACCTGAGAGACGGTGCAAGTTAAAGCGCCAAGCCTAGTTCCGCCATAATTACGCATATACAGCGTCCCGGAAGACATTTTTCCATTAGGAAATATTTTTATAAGAAAGGTTGTTGGGTTCACCGCAGGAAACGTTGCAACGTGTGTTAAGGGCGCTGTTGGATTTCCAGGTGGACCATGTGCCGTCGCAACATACCCAAAACAGATCCGGGGCGGAAGCACCTGTCGCACCGATCCATATCTATACGTCTGTGCAGTTGTTGTAATAACTAGGCTTTGCGCCTGCTGTGTGGCCATTGCGCGTTGCTGCAGATAGTGCACGACCACTTCGATTTTTTCAAGTTCCTGGAGCATCAGGGTGCGATCATCATCGCCAAAAGAATGTATCGTGATGGCACACAAGATCGTTACAATGACAAGAACAAGGAGCATTTCAAGAAGCGTAAACGCTTTCCTCATGCCTGCTTTCCAGATAGATACGCCAGTGCAGCCCGAATCAGCTGATCGAGTGGATAATTCTGTCCTGTATATTTCTCAGCAACATATTGAGTAGCTTTGGTTATCTCTGGCTTTGAATAATTAAGAGAAGTAAGCACTTCACTCAGTTGTTGCCATTGCACAAAACTTTGTTGCTTTTCAAGTACCAGGCCACCATTACTGATCAATTTTTGTACCTTGCTCTTTAATTCAACAATAAGCTGTTCTGCTTTTTTGCTGCCAATGCCATTCAAATTGCTCAATCCCGATTCACTTGCAGCCGTAATCATCTCAAGAAACTCTGTTGCCGTAATTTGTGATAAAATAGTAAGCGCAATTGATGGACCAATCTTGGGACAATCAATAATCATCAAAAATACTTTACGCTCAAGTTCTGTTGCAAAGCCATAAAGACTGGGACCATTTTCTTGGTTCCAATGCAGATACATATACATATAAACATCTGCATCCTGCACATAGGTACGTGGTTGAGCAACATGCACCAAGAAGCCCATTCCATTCAGCGCTATCGTTATTGCTTTGTCGTGTATATGAGCAACCTTACCTTGTAAAAAATCAAGCATCGCAACCCCTTTATACATTTGTTGGCAAAAAACAAAGCCTCATAATAATGCGCTATTTTTACATAACCCATGAGACGAGGTATAGATTTACATAAATTTACCAACTTGTAGCCACACAAAAAAAAGAGGCCCGTTTTTTAGACGAGCCTCTTTTTTTGAGAAATTGTAAATGCGTGCTTATTTTACCGCATTAAAGTCGGTATTAATCTTCACCATTTTTTCTCTTATCTTACAAAGAACAGCCGCAAGTTTGAAACTATTGTCACGCAATTCTTCAACCGCGACAACATCCTTAAGCTTCTTCAAAGCACCATCAATCTGTGAACGATATTTGGTGAACGCATTAGATACTACATCTTTATCAGCTTGAGCATCTAACAATAAAGCTTTTATCAAACTGCGTTTTTCATCAGAAGAGGCATCGCTCTTATACGATGCATAAATTCTGCTACAAATTTTATTGTTGCCATCGCCTTCAGCAATAGAAAGACCATCAACCGGGATACCCAGTTCTTGGCACAAATCAAGTAATACGTTGTGCGCTGCACTATATTTTGAGCTTGGCGTATGTTGCCACATATAATAAGCGCACGTTCCTAGCGCCCCCAACATAAAACTCGTGTATGCGGCAGGCCAGGCATGTATATCCATGTCACAAAGCCATGAAGGAGAAATCAACGACCAATGAGAAAGAATAGCACCACTCATACCAGCAGTACCTGCCATAAGTCCAATGCAGGCTGTGTCGCCAATGCCTTTGGTTATTGATTTGGCTTTATTCCACACTGAACGAGCAAGTGAAACAGAATTATTTTTAGTATAACGCCACATGCCTGATAAGCTACGAGGCAGCTTCAACACTTCTTTTTCAAGCTGAACTTGCTCGTCTTTAGCAGCCAGCAACTTGGCAATTTCAGGTTTGAGCACTTCAAGCCTTTTAATCAATTCTTGCTTCTCAGTACCTTTATCATCCCCCTGCTTAACAGGAACAAGATCTTTTGAAACTGGCACAAGAGCCGATTGAACCGAAGACCCTAAAAAGCCTAAAAAAATTGCAGACAATAAAATTTTATGCAAAAAACTGGTTTCTATAGATTTCATAAATATAACCCCCATTATCTTTTAAACTATCGATATACACGTAAGTATATAGGCATTAAGCGCTTACGGCAACCGGATATATGTTTTCTATTTGAATTATTTGCACAATAACACTTTTTCTTACCTCTTTACTGACAAAAACAGCAATTTTCTGACAAAAATCTCTTTAATTTTTTTGACAAGACATCACCTTAATGGCATGGTAATCTTTCTAAAAAATTCAGATGGAATAGAAAGGAGATATTCCCTTTATGCCTTTTTTAGGAAAAACGAATAAATCAACACCACATCAAGGCTCAATGATCCTTTTTGACGGAACTTCGTGCGCCGGCAAAACGAGTATTTGCGAGCTTTTGAGCCGTAACGCCCCCGCGCCCTATCATTATATTGCGCTTGATGACTTCATTACGGAGATTTTTGAAGAACAAAAACAAAACCCTCTCCCTTTTAATGAATTTATTGCTACCTGTAACGAGCGAACTGAATCCATGTATGTTCATATTGGAAGCATGGTGCATCGAGGCAACAATGTTCTTTGTGACACAACACTCACGTGCCTTGAAGATGCTACAAGCACTTATCGCTGGTTCAAAATTATAAAAAACATTAATAATGTGATGATTTTAGTGTACTGCCCTTTTGATGCCGTGGTCACAAGGCTACAACAACGCAATCATCATGCAAGAATTCTTAATCAACCACGAAACTCACGGATTACGTCGATAGTCCTACGCCAATTTGATGCAATGTTTAAAGCTCACCGAGATAAAACTGAATCTACCATCGATGAGCTTTCACGTGCGCATATAGAACAAGCATTTGAACTGGTGCGTGATGATTTTGCAGATGCTCAAGAGTTTGAAAATCTTAGAGCAGAAATCATCGGGAAATTTGGGCTATGCAATCGCAAAAAAGTCTTTATTTCCCCTCGGCTCAATTATGACTACATTATCAACACGCATCATTATCCGGTTGAAGATTGCGTCAAAATCCTATCTGAGCGCCTGCCTTAGGTTGGTTCTTAACGACCTTTTGAGCATACCTTTTGTTGAATGCCATAAAGAATCAAACCGACACCGAGCAAAACTATCAATGGCATTACCGCCATGAATCGTGCCCCGTGGTTTGTTCCTATCGTCATCCAGATGTAATAAAAAGTAATAGCTGCAGATCCAAGACCAATCAGCGTCACCAATACTTGAAGGTAATT
>JAHFBS010000010.1:0-2783 GCA_023249895.1 bacterium
ATGATCTATAACCATCCTGGGCTTATTTATGTAATTTGCAGTGCAAATGTTACATCTGCATAGCGCAGAATGGCAACAATGCCATTGAGCGAGCAGTCTTAATTTCTCGTGAAAGCTTGCGTTGATGGAATGAGCAGTTACCTGAAACACGTGATGGAAGAATCTTGCTTCGTTCCGTTAAAAAGCTACGAAGAAGATTGGTATTCTTGTAATCAAGTGCTGATTCAAGTTCTTTATTCCAGCAAAAACGGCAATGCTTAGGATTTAAATAAGCTTGCTTGCGTACTTTTTTCTTTAAAAGACGAGAACTAATTTTAAGCTTTGTACGTGACATTGTTTTCCCTTATTCCTGTTCATCGTTAGATGAAAGAGCTTCGTGACGGCTCTCGTCCATATCGTTCATGCGACCTGCTTTTGCAGTATCAACGCTGCTCAATAAATTGTCGATTTTTCCACCTTCTTTAAGGTAAGAATCAAATGAGCTGCCACGTGAAACATCGATAGGATCAGGCTTGGCATAAGATGTTGGAGCGTCTGAGCGCAAAGCTGCGGTGACATGACGCATAACAAGCTCGTTGCATTTGATCTTGATGAATTGGTCTATTTCTTTAAGAATGCGCGAAGCTTGCATTGCAGGAAGCTTGAAGCGCGTCAAGATATAGATGCCGTGGGTGTTTTTGCGTACAGGAAATGCAAGTCTGTACTTACCCCATTTATCGAAGGTTTCCATCACGCCTTCGGCTGATGAAACCATTTGATCGATTTGACGTTCGATCATTGACAGATCATCTTCTGAGATTTCTGTCTTAACAAGAAGTAACGTTTCGTAACGCTGCATGTATCGGTTCTCCCGCTGTTATAAGGTCCTATTGGATGTGGACTACGAAGGGAGATAGCAACCACCTGGTTGCTAACGGAACCCTTAAAAAGCGCTTATTATCCTAGCACAAAGCCTATTTTTTTCAATGTCTGGCTTATGATAGGCGTTGGTAGCGGAATATGACTTTTCCTATGATGCGGAATTGGTCTTTACCGCGAACCAAGGTAACTGGCGTTGCTTGGTGATTAAGGCTTTCCAAGATGACAAGATCATCTTTAAACGTAACGCGCATAATAGTTCTTTGAGGGGTGGTCGAGCCATATTCAACGGCGACAATGTCACCAGAATTGGTCCAAAGACTTGGACAAACAACCAGGTAATCCCCATTAATAAACTCTGGAGCCATGCTGTTATCTGCAAGGCAAAGCGCGAACATTGCTTTATCTTCGACACTGGTCAATACAGGGACAAATTGCCCTTTATGCGATGACGCAGCGTGTGCAAGTTGGTTATTGTTTTCAGATGGTTGTTCAGGAATGCTATCAAGAACAGGAATAATATTCAGCTTAAGATTAAGGCTTTTTGCCTGGTCGAGAGCTTCTTGTGATAGATTGGGTTGGCCATTAGGCGCGGCTTCTCCAAGCTGTTCAAGGAGCTGTGTTGGAAGGAGTTCAAATGCTTCAGCGAGCTTTTTGAGCGCATCTTCATTCCAACGGCGTGTGCCGTTTTTGATGTGCGTCAAATAACTTTCTGACATACCTGTTTTTTCGGCGAGGACTTTGGTAGTCCAGCGTCGTTCTTTAAGTAATTCTTTAACGCGTAAACGAGTGCTGATCATAAAATGTCCCTTCTGGTTTTTCCAGTTCCCGCCCCGGGAATTAGTTTTATTTCTTTACACAATATGCCAATAAAAAATTGACAAATCAGACTATTCGATTCTAGAGGAAACTGACAACTTGTCAAGTATTTCTATTAAAAAAGATTTAAAGATTATTAATAAAAAACTGAAAAAAGTATGATTTTAAAGAGTTTTTGCCAGAATAGTGATAATAATCCATAGCGATTCGGAAGCAAGGATTCCTGCGCATAAGGGTTGCAAATTATCCGGTTGTTTAATTAATTTAGTCCCAAGTCCGCCCAAAATAAGCCCAATTGAGATGGCATTTGGCATAATAAGACCACCAAATACCATGGTAGAGCTTATTTTCAAACGTTTAAGAAGCCATCCAAACAAAATTCCACAAAAAACAATGTATTTATCAAAACAAAGCGATTGTAAAAGTAAGGCTTTTGCCTTGCCTCGTTGGGCAAAAAGAGCTTCAGAGCCGAGATGAAGATTGGTAAAAAGTAGCCAGAAAATGATGCCAATGCTTGCGGCGGTAATGATAAGTCCAATCCATTGATATTTAAACATGTCTTTTCTATTTATCCCACACAGATCGCCTATTTTGTAGTCAAAAAGCAGATCCGATGCCGTAGCTGCACAAATATCAAAAAAGACGCAAATAATAGTAACTTGAACAGCATTTAACCGAAAAATAAGGAGGAGTGGTACAACAATAAAAGTTGAAAAACGGCCGAAAGGAAGCATGCCTATTTTCCCAGCAATCTGACAAATTGCTTTGGTTGCAAAAAGGGTAAACAAGACAAGGCAGACTTGGGCAAGCAGTGGAAACGAATAAAAATGTAACAATAAAAATATACTGAAAGTAATGCCGCAGAATTCAAGAAGGTGTGGCGTTTTTAACCAGCTTGTTTTTGATGGTGGTAGTGATTGAGGGATGGTTGTAAATGTGAGGGACTTACGCCATTTTTTGATATATCCAGGCATGCTTATGAGAAGCTCGCTGACGATTAATCCACTACAGAATGCAATCGAGAAAGTGTCGCTCGACATTGGCTCGAATAACTTGAAAGGGAGGAAGAGCGCATGATTGGCGAGTGGATACACGACGACATATTT
>JAHFBS010000010.1:2793-13437 GCA_023249895.1 bacterium
GGCGATTAATCCGACAAAAAGCGGCAATGCTGTTGATATTCCTACGCTAAATCCAATTGCCCACAATGTTGGCCATATGCTCAGTGCTGCGCAGGTGTTTAAAAAGGACGGAAAAAGAAAATAAGTTTTAGCGATGATTCCTTTGAAATGCCAAAATCCGTCACGCAGAAAACAGAGCACAAGCGTTCCAAAACTACCGAGCATAAAGTTTTTTGAAAGGCGTGGCTGTGTATGTGAGGTGATGACGTTGTAGGTAAGTTCACTGACAGGAAAGCGGTAGGTTGAAGAATCCAAAAAGTGAGCTTGATCCCAGCGGGCATACCATAACCCAAGAGCTCCTGCGAGCAAGCATACAACAGCAAGAATTCCGCAAAAGTACCATGGTTCTGCAAGCATTGAAGTAAATGAAGATTCATCGAGGAAATAGAGCATAGGAAGCGCAAAGCCGATTCCTGTTGCAATAATTCCGCCTCCTGCCCCAATAGCCTGCATGATGGCAATATCTTGAACCTGTTGAGCTTCATTTTTGTTTTTCATAAACGAATAAAGACAGTGGCCCAAAAGTACAAGGGTCGGCGCAATCCATGGGCCTACCATGGTTGCCATGGAGACATAGCTTAGTATGATTGTCGAAAAAAGCGTGAACAGCACACCAACGCTGGTTACACGGAAATTCATATTTTTCCCTAGGCTTCGAAAAGTGGATAAATGGATGAAAAAATGGCAAAATACGTCAGTTTTCCCTAAAAAACCCCATTAGCGTGTTCAAATAAGCGCATACTGTCAAATGCTGAGTTCTTTTAAAAAGGAGTTTTTCAGTTTGAAACTTTCGTCCAAAAGATGGTTAAAACCAGCAAAGTATTGTGTTTTAATATGGAAAAAAATTACAATTAGAATAGAAAGATAACCTAGAGGGAAGATTGGGCTACTTATGAAGTACCTTAAAACTATTATATTCTTCTTTTTGGGTGTTGCATGTGTTTATACATTGTGGCACTACCAGGCTGTTTCGCGTCTTTTTGTTAATCACAAATTGCCGGAACAACTCTCAGGCGCATCTGATGTGAAAGACATGGATGGTGCCACTAAGCCTTATGACTATGAACGCATGTTGGCGATTATCGAGCAGGCTCAAAAAATAAAAAAAGTTTTTGCAGCCCAATTTAGTGAACAAGTGAATGCCGATGAAGCGCGGTATTTAGATTTAAAATTTGTTAAATCAGTTTTATCTGACCTTTATCGTGAACGTGTGCGACTCGAACGTCGTATGCATAATATTAAAGTGCAACCCTCTGACGTACCGGCGTACAAAAAACTTCGCTCGTTACGTTACTATCAAAAAACTATCGAAGAGTATTCTCAGAGTTTGGAAGAAGTTTTACGCCAGCTCTAATCTTTTTAAAATTCATGTCGCAACTTTGTAATATTATGTTTAATGTTTTAAAAAAGCCTGTTAGTGCGGGCTTTTGTCATGTATCAAAACGAGACAATTTGTTGTTGGGCCTGCCCGGTGCGGGTTGCCATTTTTTAAGGGATGACTTACTAACAAAGTTGTGAGTAAGTTTGTCGTTTTATGTTGATTTGCATGATCTGATGGGCCTTGCCTATCCCTTGTAGAATATGCGCATGATTTCAGTTTGAAGAAAATTAGTAAATATTTTTTTGCAAGATTGCAGCATGCTACTTTCGCGCTTCTGGAGAGCTTAGGTTGATTGTTCTTGGTGGGGGATGTTGCTTATTTTTTTTCTAATGAGAAATTTTTTATAAACATAATAGTATAAATTGATAACGATTGTGCGCGACAAGATATTGATGGAGCGGGTGGCTTATTCGTGATATAGTTGGTGCATAAGTTCATCCACACAAAGGTTTCCATAGGGTGCCATTTATGTTTATGCCTGCAGAAGGGGATTCGGGTAGGGATACCGTTCAGCTCTATGCATTTGTTCTTGAAAAAACGCGGCAGCATTTTGTTTTTTACAATTTCCATGAACGAGAAATGCCGTTGCATATTCTTGATTTTTCTGATCATCAAAAAAAGATTTTTATGCACGGTCCTGTCGTACAGCCCCAATTATTGTGTGCTGAAAGCTGGCTTGCTTGTCATCACTTTATTATTAAAGAACAAGGCAGCGTGTGTAGCAAGGCTTTGGCACACACCCTTAAAATTCTTGATAACTTATTTCATGAAGTTTTGTATGCAGAGAATTATGTCCTTAAAATTTCATCGTATGGACTCGAAGAACATGCTCAAGACGAATTGCGCTATCTTTTGGGTGCTTTGTCGGTGAACCATACGTTGGTGCTGTCTGAATCACCTGAATGTAATGACAATGGTATCGTTGCATTTGAATTTAATTCATGGCGGCCCGATGGTTCGACCTACATCTTTTGCCATGGAGTGTTGGATAAACAAACTGGTCTTATCGCTGATATTGCAATGTTGAAATTGATCAATCTGGTTGCAAAAAAGAGTGAAAAATTTCCATTGCCATTGGCTCCGTTACTGCATGTCATTGTTCCCTTAACCGAACAACAAAAAATGTTAGCGCTAACGCTTTCCCATGAGCTTCAAAAACATGCGTACGCAACCGATGTGCATCTGCAGCAGGCAGATTTTGATGAACATTTACACCGAGCACGCTTGGTAGGTGCTCGCTATGTGCTTGCAATTGGTCCTGATGAACAGGCAAATGGAACGGTGCGTATTAACGATCTTTGCAAACAGACATCAACGGCTGTTGCTCATGAAGATGTTCTTACTTTTTTGGGTGGTCAACGTACAGCAATTTAGTGAGCGCGTTTGATATAGTTTTCAAGCGCTTCAAGCTGACGAAGTTGATTATCAAGTCCCAAGAAATAGCGCGATGAACCAACAGCAAGATCTTTGAGCGTGCGTTTTACATGTTTTCTGATGGCAGCGACACGCTTAATAAGAAATTCTTCACAATTATCTGGCTCAAAAATCATGACTGATATCTGTTCGCCCTGTCCAGTGAGCAATGGTGTATAAAAGGTTATGTCGCGTTCTGTCTCTTGCATAACTTTGCTAAGTAATTGCATGAACTGGTCGCACTGGGCATGTATGTGCTCGAATTCTTTTTCATTAATTTTAACTTTTCCCTGAGCATTCAGATCACTGATTTTGGTTTTTAATTGTTGCGAGCGATCGTTAAGTTCTTGTTGCTTGCGTGAAATTTCACCAAGCAAATTTTGCAACGAATCAATCGCATTTTGCAAGTCTTGTTTTGTTTGATCTGAAGGCATGCTTACGTTGATTTTTTTCAAAAAACGTTGAGCAATTTCTTCTTGTGTTTTGATATCAGTATTTTCTACTGCTTGTTCATTATTATTTTGTTCTGTCATGGTTTTAATTACTTTTTACAAATTGTACAAATAACAGCTGAGATAAGTATTTTACTTTATTGGGCAAAAAGCGCAAAGGCGTGTTCTAATTGATCCTTGTTTTCTCTCGTGTCAGTGGTAGCCTAGCAGAGAGTTAGGAGGTGGTACCCACTATGAAAAAGACGATCTTATTGACGGGTGGTCTGGGATTTGTAGGTTCAGTTACCGCCCATGTTCTTCACGCATTAGGCTATCAGATTGTTATTATCGATAAATTTGTCCATCACCAAGCATGTGCGATGCCATGGGCGCATGTTATTAAGGGGGATATTTGTAACCGTGCCATGCTTACAAGTATCTTTGCGCAGTATGATTTTGGGGCGGTTATGCATTTTGCGAGCCTTATTGAAGTTGGCCAGTCTGTTATCAATCCAGATTCTTTTTATGCCAATAATGTTGTTGGCGCGCTTACGTTGCTTGATGTTATGCGGGAGCATCGGGTACCGCATCTTATTTTTTCATCAAGTTGTGCGGTATATGGTATTCCGCAGTATGTTCCGCTTGATGAAAATCATCCCTGTAATCCTGTCAACCCCTATGGAAGAACAAAACATACAATTGAATATGCGATCAAAGATTATGCTTCAGCATTTGATATGAAGTTTGTCATCTTGCGTTATTTCAACGCTGCTGGGGCTACGTTGGAATATGGTTTGGGTGAATGTCATAATCCTGAAACGCATGTTATCCCTTTGTTGTTGCGTGCTGCGCGTAACGGTGTGCCATTTTCGATATATGGTGCCGATTATGATACGTCAGATGGTACGTGTGTGCGTGATTATGTGCATGTACATGATATTGCACGAGCGCATGCTCAAGCCCTTGAGTATTTACTGCATAAAGGCTCATCTGAAATATGCAATCTCGGAACGGGCAAAGGATATAGCGTCTACGAATTAATTGATGCGGTTCGGCGTGTGAGTGGTTGTTCGGTAGCCACAAAAATTGTTGCGCGCCGCGCGGGTGATGTTGCAACACTTGTTGCCAATGCAGCACAAGCTCGTAGCGTATTAAAATGGCAAACACAACGCTCAGACCTTGATACCATTATGCGTGATGCCTGGATGTGGGAGATGCGGCGTGCAAATGTATCTGATGAATCGTCCTTTGTATCGGTTTGTAACCAATGATGCTTACCAAGCGCGATAAAATTTTTCTTGGTTGTCTTTTTATAATCTCTTTTCTTATTCGAGCATGCGTTTTTTATTTTTATTTACGCCATGACGCTCGATATTGGCAAGTTGATTCGTCAACATATCATTACGTAGCAACATCACTTGCTCAGGACAAAGGCATTAGTAATGCTGATGGAAGCCCCAATTTTTATCGCTTACCGGGATATCCCGTTTTTATCGGGTTTTTCTATAAACTATGGGGCAATAATCCAGAAAATGCCTTGTGGGTACAAATTGTGCTTGCTTCAAGCATTCCCTTACTCATATTTTTTCTTGCAAATGTTTTGTTCCCGCGGCGCCGCTGGATTGCTTACGGTGCAAGCGGACTGAGCGCCGTGCACTTTGGGCTTGTGCTCTATAGTGGCTTTTTTATGACCGAATCGTTATTTATTTTTTTGCTGCTCTGCTTTTGCTACTACTTTTTTTCTGCTGTGCATCTATGGTTTTGTGATGAAAGGCAGTTGCAATCTATCGCTTCTTGCGGCTGCACGCGTCCTATATGGTCATGGGTGCCTGAAGATGCTATTGAGGTTCCTTCGTACGAACAAATTTATCAATCGGTTGCCAATTCGGCACCGGTAAAATGTGGCAGTGTTTCTGATCCGCGTACCTATTACCTATTCTTAGCAGGAATTTTTCTTGGACTTCTCTCGATGGTGCGACCTGTCGGCCATTATATGCTTATTGTTGCACTTGGTGTGGTGCTCTGTTCACGTGGTTCATGGATGTCGCGTGTACGGTTATCAGGTATCTTGAGCTTTTCATGGTTTTTTATTGTTGCACCATGGTTAATTCGTAATTATCTGTTACTTGGCCATATTTTTTTCCATACACTTCCTGGCGGGCACTTTCTTTATTTATCTGCTTCTCGCGTTGCTATGTATCCGCAGCATTGCTCGTATCAACACGCTCGTCAAAATCTTGGTTATGAGGTGCAGGATCGTATTGCTCACCAGGAACAACAATTAAAAAGACCATTAAATGAAATCGAGCGTTGTTATGTTCATGAAGAAATTGCACGCCATTATTTCCGCTCATATCCCCTGATTACGTTCAAAACATGGGCTACCGATATTTTCAGAACATGCTTTTCATTATATTCGGCAGAACTGCTTTATTTAGATGCGGGGCGTGTCGATCATGATTATTTTGCCAAGGGACGTTCGTGGCCCGATATGTTTAAACGTTATCTTGTTCCAGCAACATCCAATCACGTGTTGAAAGTCATTGTATATAGCGAAATCTTATTTTTTCTTCTCATACTGTTTGGTTTTTTTGCCGGCTTATTACGCCTATTTATGAAACGATGTTCTCGCTTTGATATTTGTTCATGGCTGCGTATGGTGCCCTTTATGGCTCTTTTTGTGATCATTGCTCTTGCTGGAGGATACGCACGTATGCGGCTACCAATTGAGCCATTACTTTTGATGTGTTCGTTGTATGGGTGGGGCGCATATGATTGAAAAGTTGAAACGGATTGGTAATTTTTTTGCGCGTTATCCGCGGTGTACGATTGGGGCGAGTGCGCTGATTTTTCGCCTTATCCCAGCGTATATTTTTTATGGCAGCATTGATGTATCGGCTTTCATTGGCATACATGCACACACGCTTAATGATACGCTCAAACTTTATCCTGCGGCTATATGGTGTTCATTCCCCGTCATGCCATTTTATCTGTGGCTCTGTGGTTTGCTCAGTATTGTTACTCGTTTGCCACTCGCATTTTGCTTTAAAACGATACCGATTTTTTTTGATGCACTTTTAGCCGTACTTCTTTTTGATCTTCTTCGTCATATGCGTCCACAGCATGCATTGTACGTTGGATTGTTATATGCGCTATCACCCATTGCACTTATTATTACGTGCATTCACGGCCAATGGGAGGCGCTACCGATATTCTTTTTCGTACTTGCATTGTATGTGCGCACCTGTTTTCGGGATTCATGTAAAAAATATTTTATTTATGGGGCTCTGTTTACTTTTGCTTTTTTGCTCAAGCCTCTGCCAGTGCTTTTTAGTCTTTTCTTTTTTGTTCCATGGCCGACGGTCAGAGAACAACTTGGTCGATTATATCCCCTGCTTGGCGGAGTAGGTATTGGTGCCCTTGCGCTTATTGGCACCGTTTTTGGTGCATGCAAAATCAATCGTGCTTTATCTTTGCAGCTCTGTGTGTATATGTTCGGTTCATTAGTGCCGTATGCGATTGCGGGGCTGCTTATTGTTTGTTGTTTTGCTCTGATGTATACCCAACCATGGCGTGCATGGACTCCTGCCTTTAAACAGTATTGTTCTTTTCAAATGATGAGTGTTCTTGGGGCCTGCGCAATGGCCAGCATATGCTTTGCACTTCTTACGCTTTATGGATTTAATGTGATGTGCATGATCGATAAAGTGTTGCGTTATTTCAATCAAGGCATTCAAACGTGCGGATTGCCTTTTGGCTATCCTTTTAATCAGGGGATTTTGGCTACGCTTCTTAAAAACCGTTTTTGGATGATGCTTGTTATTGCTTTTTTTGCGGTGCTTTATTATCGCGGTAAGCTCGATATTTTTCATGCAGTACTTGCAAGCCTTATGCTTATTTTTGGTGCTGGGGGAATCTCTCCGCAATATTTACTGTGGGCGGTGCCGTTTTTATTAATTACTGGATTCTATCGTATCGCCGCTTTATTTTCATTAATCTGTACGACATTTTTTTTCGTTTATTATATGCATCCGCTGACTAATCCTATAGTTCCTTATCAAAGTATGCTGAGTTTTGCAGCACTCAAATCATATGCCTGGTTGATGCCGCCATTATGCTTAACCGAAGATTGGGGTCTTTTTTTGGTCAAACTGTTGGGTAATTATATTCTGCCCCTTATCTGTCTTGCTACGCTTGGCGTACTCCTGTGGTATCTACGATCAAGGACATTAAAACTTACAGTGGCGCATGAACGACCATTACTGATAAGACAGAATGGATATCTTCTTGCAACTGGTCTTCTTACTGTGCTCATTGCTCTCCTTATGGCAACGGTCTGCCAACATCATCATGCAGAAATTTTTAGATATCGTTATGCGTCTGTTCTGGATTCTTACTGCGTTGTACGTGTTGGCCCATATGTTTCAGGCGCTTATGGAAGCATAAGTCTGTGTAATATAATTTTTATACTCAGTGTTCTTGCGATTGTATGGAGCTTAGGTGTATGGCAGATTCGCGAGAAGAATTCACAATAAGTGCTCAAGCATATTTTTTGAGCGGAATTTTTGTTCTTGCCTTGATTCTGCGTTTAATTTTTTTCTTTGCTTTTTTGCATCACGGCACCAATGCCTGGCTTCCCTTTGATTCTGATCAGTACTATCGCATTGCACAAAATATATGCGCTGGTAACGGTATTTGTTTTTTCCAAAGCAATCCACAAATGTATCGGTTGCCAGGTTATCCATTTTTTTTAGCAGCATGCTTAATGTGGGGAGATATTACGCAGGTATTGCTTGTGCAAATTATTATGTCCTGTCTTATCCCCGTGCTCATTTTTTTTCTGACTTTACGTCTTAATTTTTCGCTTTCATGCGCGCGTCTTGCCGCAGTGATGAGTTGCTTTCATGCCGGTTTTATTACTTATGCCGGTATGGTAGCAACTGAGACATTGTTTCTTATTATTTTTTTATGCTTTTTTATCATTTTTTTGCCGTGTGTGAGTCTTCGGTGGTGTTTGCCAGCACGAACTTGTTCGTGGCTGCGTATGCTCGGTGCAGGAGCTTTTCTTGGAATACTTTCGCTCATTCGCCCCGTTGGCCACTATATCATAGCGCTTTGCGCAATAATGCTTGTGCTCAGTATGTCGCGAAAAGATGTATACAAAAAAATAGGGGCTTTGGTCGCGAGCTGGCTTATCTGTGTTGCTCCGTGGCTGGTACGTAATTTTATGTTGTGCGGTGCGTTCTGTTTTCATACGTTGCCCGGATTGCATTTTCTTCAGTATACGGCTGCTTATATTGTTATGGACCGTGATCAGTGTTCATATGCTATTGCTCGCCCCTTGCTGATGCACCAACGTGATAGGGCGCTTGCTCAAGAGATGCAACATGCTCAAAAAACACTTAACGATTATGAGCAATGTTGCTGCGCTCAAAAAATTGCACAATCTTACGTGCTGAACTATCCGTGGCTATTTTTAAAAACAGCATGCGTGCAAATGCTCAAAACATGTTGTGGTTTGTATGCCGCCCAACCCTTAATGACGGATGCTGAGCGATGGCCAACCTATACATACCAAACAACATTGTGGACAAAAATTAAACGCTTTTTGGTGCCTGAGGTGCGTCATCGTTTTCTTATTTTTTTTATTTACTACGAAATACTTCTATGGCTTGTACTACTTATTGGTTTGCTGGGTGCTTTGATAGCCGCATGGTATGATGTCACGCTACGATGCGCATTAGCAAAGACGCTTCCATTTATGATCTTATTTATAGGTATCACGCTTGCGTATGGGTGTGCGCGCTTACGTCTACCAATTGAACCATTTATAGTTATTTTTTCAGGAGTTGGCTGGTTATGGTTACATGGACAGTGGTCAAAAAAGAAAAATATTTCCTGATACTTTTGTTCATGGCATCACTTGCGATACGTTTAATTTTCTTTGGTGCATATACACGTCATCATATTGCCGAAAATCTTGTTTTTGATGCCGAACAGTATCATAACGTTTCCTTACAAATTGCTCATGGCAATGGCATTACAACCAAAGAGGGCACGCCAAATTTTTATCGGCTTCCCGGATATCCGCTTTTTTTAGGGGCTTGTTATACCGCGACGCATGACAACGTCGAAGCAACCTTATGGATTCAGGTAGTTCTTGCAAGCGTTATACCTCTTTTAATATGGGCACTGGGCATAGTTATGTTTCCAGCTGTGCCACTTGTTGCCACGCTTGCATCAATACTCTCGGTCGTTCATCTTGGATTGGTTATCTATGCAGGCATGCTCCTGAGCGAATCATTATTTCTCATTTGTTTTCTTATGTTTCTGGTCTGCTTGTGTGCTGCGTTGCAACGTCCTTGGTCATATCGCTTGATGATCTGGTCAGGCTTCTTGTTAGGAATTGCCTCATTAATACGAGCCATTGGCCCCTATGTAATTGTGCTTGCATTACTTTTAATCATATTTTTTTGTGCAACCTGGTTTGTCAGAATACGCATGATGGGCGCGCTGGTAGGAAGTTGGCTTGCCGTAGTTAGCGTATGGCTTATTCGTAACTTTTTTTTGACCGGTGCACTCTTTTTTCATACGCTTCCAGGCCTTCATTTTCTTCAGTACTCAGCCGTTTATGTAATTATGGATCAAGAAAATCTGGATTATTTTCAAGCTAAGAAAAAGGTGCTCGCTGAATGGGATAAAGTCGTCGATGATGAAGAGCGTCGCATCGGGAAAAAACTTTCTGAGTATGAACGTTATGAACGAGCAGAAAAACTTGCGTTTGCTATTCTGTGGCAACATCCAATGAATGCTGCTCAGCATGCGCTCACGCATATAGTCCGTACCTGCGGTACTTTAAATTCAACGCTTCTCCTTTATGTTCCGCGAGGTACCGTCTATGGCAAAGATGCAACGCTGTGGTTTAAAATTAAGCTCTATCTTATGCCGCGTGTTTTAGAGGGCTGGCTGATACCTGTCATTTATGGAGAACTTCTGGTATCGCTCTTCATTCTTTTAGGAATACTCTTTTTGCTATTGAGGGCTTTTGTGGATTTGTATGCGCGAAGAGCATTGGTGCTGATTGTTCCATTTGTTGTGCTGTTTGCGGTGATAACGCTTGCCTACGGATGTGCTCGATTGCGTTTGCCTGTTGAGCCCCTTTTGCTTCTAGGAGCTGTATATGGTTGGATTGGCGCGCACAAAGAATAAGATCTTTTTTTTATTAGGCATCTTTATTTTTTCTTTAGTTATTCGACTTATTTTCTTTAAAGTTTTTCTTGCTCATAACCCCATCAAACTTGCATATGATGCGGGCCATTATCACACGATTGCGTGCTCGATCGTTCAGGGAAAATGGGCGAGTAATCCTGACGGTTCGCC
>JAHFBS010000110.1 GCA_023249895.1 bacterium
ATGAAGCACCACAAATTCCTAATTACGGAACTCCTGGACATGGACCAGAGTTACGAGAAGGAATGACGCTTGCAATTGAACCAATGATCGCTGAAAAAAATTATCAGCTACGCATTATGAGTGACGGATGGACTGCACGAACACTCGATGGCGGATTAGCCGCACATGTTGAAGATACGGTTGTTGTTACAAAAAACGGAGCAGAGGTTTTGACACGCTTATGAAAAATAAAGAAGACGTTATTGTCATGGACGGCATCGTTGAGAAGGCATTGCCCAATGCGATGTTCAATGTTCGTTTGCTAGAAGGCGGGCATGTCATATTGGCTCACGTCTCGGGTAAAATGCGTATGCACTATATTAAGCTGCTTCCCGGTGACAAAGTCGCTGTTGAACTTTCGCCGTATGATTTGACTAAAGGTAGAATTATTTCACGTTACAAGAATTAAAGGTTGTTACAAGTTAATAGAGAAAGAACAACATGAAGGTAAGAACATCGGTAAAACCAATTTGTGAAGACTGCAAGGTTATTAAACGTAAAGGCGTTGTTCGCATTATTTGCAAAAAAACTCCTAAGCATAAGCAACGTCAAGGTTAAAATTTTAGAGAAAAATATTTAATGGCACGAGACGAGTGAGGTTGTTAATGGTACGTATAGAGGGCGTTGTATTACCAAACGAAAAACGTATCGAGTATGGATTGACGTATCTGTTTGGCATTGGATTAACGCGTTCACGCGAAATTCTTAAAGCTACTGGTGTTGATCCTGATGTACGCGTCAAGGATCTTTCACACCAACAAGTAGCCGCTATTCAACGACAAGTTAGCCAAAACTATAAAGTTGAAGGCGAATTACGCAAAGAAATAACGGTTGATATTAAGCGTTTACAAGAAATTGGCTGCTATCGCGGACTACGTCATAAAAAATCATTGCCTGTACGTGGACAACGTACCAAGACAAATGCTCGTACCCGTAAAGGGCCTCGTAAAGCTGCAAATATTATTCCTGTTAAAAAGCCAGTAACTAAGAAATAATTGCCATAATACACAAGGGTAGAGATGGCCTATAAAAAGAGCAAAAAAAAGCTTAATAAAAATGTCGAAACAGTCGTTGCCAATGTGCGTTCGACGTTTAATAACACATTGGTAAGCATCGCAACAACCGATGGCGACGTACTTATGCGTACCAGCGCTGGTGCGCTTGGTTATACCGGGACGCGTAAGGGAACTCCTTATGCGGCTACGCAGGTCGCTAATAAGTTAGCTAAAGAAATGCTTGCGCTGGGCGTACGCGTTGTCGAAGTTAACTTGCAAGGTCCTGGATCTGGACGTGACTCTGTTGTTCGTGCACTCCAATCCTCTGGACTTGGCATCAGTGTTTTGCGCGACGTAACGCCGATCCCTCACAATGGGTGTCGCGCGCCTAAAAAGCGTCGTGTGTAAAGAATTACAAGGCTTATACAAGGATTTAAAAGGATCTTATGGCAACGTGCAGTAAATGCAGAATGGCGAGCGAAAAGCTCTACCTCAAGGGGGCAAAGTGCAGATCCCCAAAATGTACGCTTGAAAAGCGTCCAACAACCCCAGGCCAACATGGCAGACGTGCGGGTTCAAAAAAATTCACTGAATATGGCAAACAACTTGAAGCCAAACAAAAAGTCAAAGTCGTGTACAACATGCGCGAACGTCAATTTAGACGCTTCTTTGAACTTGCTTCAAAGCTTCCTGGTATTACCGGTGAAACGCTTCTGTCGTTGCTTGAGCGTCGTCTTGATAACGTCATTTTCCGTCTCAAGATGGCTATTTCTCGTATTCAAGCACGTCAAATGATTGTACATGGCCACATTATGCTCAATGGCGTCAAAGTAGACCGCCCTTCTTGCCTTGTTAAAGAAGGCGATGTTATTACCTTGACCGCAGCCTCATTGAATAACAAAGAGTTTATTGAAAATGTAGTCGACAAGCGGCTTGCAACTGCAATCAAAGTTCCTGAATGGCTCGATTTGCAGAAGAAAGATCGTCGTGGAGTAGTTGCGCGTTTGCCACTACGTTCCGACATATCGATTCCAGCAGAAGAACATTTGATTGTTGAATTGTACTCTAAGTAACGGTAGACAAGCCCAGGTGTGATGTTTTAAGAAATGGATGCAGACAATGAATCATAAGCCCTTAATTCTTCCCAAAGTAAGTTGGGATACTAAAGTTAGTTCTACAACCTATGGTGAACTTATTGTTCAGCCACTTGAGCCGGGCTTTGGCATCACGCTGGGCAACGCATTACGCCGTGTGATGCTGTCCTCCGTCGAAGGTTCTGCTGTCACCGCTGTCATCATTAAGGGTGTTAATAACGAATTTTCGATGATTAAAGGCGTTGTTGAAGATACCCTCAGCGTTCTTCTCAACATCAAAGAAATTGTCGTCAAAAATACCACCGGTGTTGCCGGCAAAATGTACCTCAGCAAAAAAGGCGAAGGCCCTGTAACTGTTGGCGATATTAAAACCGATGCACATTTATCGGTCATTAATAAAGACCACGTTATTGCCAATCTTGCTGCTGATGGTGATTTAGAAATTGAATTCTTCGTCGAAACTGGCCGTGGTTATTTACCAGCACAGTGGCCGCTTGGACAAGCAGTGCAGCCCGATGGACGTATTTATTTAGATGCTATGTTCTCCCCAGTTCGTCGTGTTGAATATCACGTTGAACAGGCTCGCGTTGGTGAACGTTTTGACTGCGATAAGCTTGTTATGCGTATTTTTACCAACGGCGCTGTTGGACCTCAGGACATTGTTCATTATAGCACGTCAGTATTGCGTACACAGCTTGAACACTTCCTTCTTGCTAAAGAAATTCCTTTCAACGAAATTTCCCAGCTAACCGTCGAAGAAACAGAAAAAGAACACAAAACTGATGTCGAAAGCCCAACCAAAGGTCTTCCGGTTGAATTATTTCTTAAACCTATTGATGAACTCGAATTTTCAGTACGCGCACACAACTGCTTAGTTGGTGCGGGTATTAAACGCGTCATTGATTTGGTTAACTTGACCGAAGATGATGTACTCAAAATCAAAAATTTTGGGCGCAAATCACTTCGCGAAGTCAAAGAGATTCTTACGGCTTTCGGCTTGTCTTTGGGCATGAACGTCAAAGAACTTGATCTTAAAAAAGCGCTCAAAGAACAAGAGAAAAACGGCCAATAATTTTCGCACAAAAGGTAGCATGTTATGATGCATCAAAACGGACGTAAAAAATTAAATCGCAAGCCGGGTCATCGCAAAGCTCTGTTGCGTAATCAGGTTATCCATCTTATCACCTATGGATTTTTGACTACTTCTAAGGTACGCGCCAAAGAGGTACAACGTAAGGCAGAAAAGATGGTCACCGTCGCTCGTGATGGTTACAATTTCAACACCATCCGTCGCTTGAAAAGCGAACTTCCTTATAGCGAAACTGCTATTACTAAATTGATCAAAGAAATTGCGCCTCAGTATGCAACACGCCCAGGCGGTTATACCCGCATTATTCCATTGGGCGCACGTACCAGCGATACAGCACCTGTTGCTCGTCTTGAATGGGTACAATAAGATTTATTGCTCTCTAAAATCTTAAGGGCCGGTATTAAATACCGGCCCTTTTTTGTGTGCGTTGCTTATTAAGGAGCTGATTAGAATGAATAGTTAAATGTTCCGGTTACTTCAATAG